>NZ_BAABHS010000011.1:0-266751 GCF_039542225.1 Yinghuangia aomiensis
GGCCGCCAACCGGAGGAAGAAGGGTTCCAGAGGCGGCAGGCCCGTCACCCACGACACCGACCTCTACAAGGAGCGCAACACCGTCGAGCGCCTGATCAACCGATTGAAGGCGTGGCGGGGCATCGCGACCCGGTACGACAAGACCCCGGAAAGCTACCTCGCCGGCCTCCACCTGCGCGCCTCCATGATCTGGATCAACGACCTCACCCGAGCCACTCGTTGATCACAACCAGATACGCGCCCTAGCGCCCGCACGTGGTCCGGGGTTCGCCCGCACCGGGGAATGAGGCCTAGCCTGCGTGCAGCGGGTGTGCGCGCATTCCCGCAGGTTGCGGTGCCGTGGCCGAGCGGCCCATGGCAATCGGCGTGGGTGAGGCCCCTCCCACGTCGACTGATGGAGACGGGGCGGGCCTGCCCCTATCCGTCCGCGGGTTCGAATCCCGCCGGCACCGCAACCCACCCGGACGTCTTGGGGGCGAAAGAGTTCAGACGCCGAACGCGCGGAAGGCCAGGCCGGCAAGGCCCCAGCAGACGCCGACGTCCCCGGCGCTCGTGCGGCCCCGGTTCCAGCGGTCGTCGAGGGAGGACTTGAACGGGTCGCGCCTTGCGAGGCACGGCACCAGACGCCGTGAGGGGCGCGCATATCCACCAGACGCGCCCTACGGCGCGGTGGCGTGTCGGGCGCGGTGTTCGTTGAGGAGGCGGCGGGATTCTATGTCGAGTTCTTCGCGGGCGGCGAGGATCTGGAGCCGGGGGAGGACCGCGCGGAGGATCTCGTCGGCCTGCACGAGGCCTCGGGCCGACGCGCGCAGGGACCAGTAACCGGCCTTGCTGTCGTCGCCGTTGCCGAACGCGAGCGCGGCGAGGTCGTACAGGGCCGCGTGGTGGCCGCGCTCGGCGGATGCTTCCAGCCACGCCCGGCCGACCGCGGCATGCGGGGAGGTGTGGGCGAGGCCGAAGCCCAACTGCGCCATGGCTTCGGTGTCGCCGCGCTGGGCCTTGCCCCACAGCAGCAGGTACGACGCGGTCAGCCCGGCCGGCGGCGTGGCGAGTTCGGGGACGGCGGGGTCGGGTGCGACGCCGGCCAGTGTCGCGAAGAACTCGACGTACTCGCAGGCCTCGGGTATGTCGTGCGCCGCAGCCTTGCGCATCCACGGCAGCGCGTCCGCGAACCGGCGGCGGGACGCGAGGTGCAGGGCAAGCGTGTAGCAGGCCCTGCCGTGCCCGGCTTCGGCGGCGGAACGCAGGCAGCGTTCGGCGGCTTTGGCTTGCTTGGCGTGGCCGGCGCGCTTGGCCGGCTCGCTTCGGGTCGCGGCGTGGGAGAGCTGCGCACCCAGCTGGTACGCGGCCTCGGCATCGTCCGGCCCGGTGCGCCCCCGGAGTGCGTCGTGCCGGAAGCCGATGACCGCGCGCCATCCGCCGCTGCGCCGGCTCCGCGCACGCCGGAATACCCCCATCACGGAACCCACCCTGTTTTCTCCCCCACCCGGCGCGCGATCGCGGCGCCCCACCATGATCGACGGTCGGACGGGCCGGTGGGAGGGGGATGGGGAAGAAAGTCGACGTGATTCCGCTCGCCGCGGTGTGGCGGCGGTCGTGCGGCGTCCAGCTGTTGCCGAGTCCGACGTTCGCGTGCCGACCGATCCGCCGCATGGCCCGGTAGGTCAGCGGCTTCTCTCGGCTGTGCCGGGTTCGCCAGAGCAGTCCACCCGGCCTCCTTCAGGTAGGCGGCCGGCAGCAGGAAGCGGTCAGCATGTGCTTGATGATGGTCGGCGCCTGCCTTCACGCGCTGCTTGCCCGTGCGCGTTCACCGCCCCGGCCGGCGGGGCCTCCGCGGCGGTCGTATCCGCTGGGGATCTGGATCAACCGGCAGCGGACCGTGTACGCCGCGGGCACGTTGACCGGGCTGCGGGTCCAGCGCCTCGAGGGGCTGGGCATGGTCTGGGACTACGCCGACGAGGCCTTCGACGAGGGCCTGGCGGCCGCGCGGGCGTACTTCGCCGACCACGGCACCCTCGCCGCCCCGCAGACCGCCACCGCGCCGGACAGGCCAGTCGGGCAGTGGCTGTCCAACCAACGCCGCCCCGGGTTCCTGGCCGGCCACCCCGAACGCGCCGAGGCCCTGGCGGCGATCGAACCGGACTGGAACCCTGCCTGGCCGCTCGACTGGCAGCGCCACTACGCCGGCGTACGCGAATCCCTCACCGCCGGAGCGAAGTTGGACGAGCTGATACCCGGGGTGACCATCCACGGACGCGACAGCAGCCAAGGCTGCCGTGCCCCCTTCGGCGTTCCTGCAGGCGGATCCACCGCGCCCTGCACCAGATCACCGACCACGGTCATGCCCGCGCCCGGCTGACCGGCTACCAGCACGACCACCGGCGTCCGTTGCGCCGGGGCGGCCGCTGTCCACGTCGGCAGGATCCGCGTAGCGAGCAGCTCCCGGGCTTGGTCGGCAGGTAAGGCGCGCGGCGGCGGCGCGGCCTGGTGGTGCGGGTGCGCAGGGATCGGTACAAGCCCGATCACCTGGGGCCGATCCACAGGTCTTGAGCATGGTTCAGTCAAAGTGCGCTTTCATCTCGACGTAGCCGCGCCGACCCGATGCGATACGCCGCGAATCATTGGGGATCGGGTGAAGGCGGTCGACGATGCGCTATGAGTGTGCGACCGATGCCTTCACAGTTCGAGCATCAGCCGACGTTCTTGCCGCGCCCGCAGTCTCGCGGCGATAGCGTGCTGCGCGGCACGCTTCGGGGCTCGCTCCGCCGCGATCGCCGTCTCCATCTCCTCTCGCGCGCTCTTCGTAGCGGCCGTCAATTCCCTGATGTAGGGGATTGATTCCCTGATTCTGATGATCTCGGGACGGGGCTTCTCCGGGAGAGCGTCTGTCAGCGCGTCCTGGGTCGACAGGTTTACATCCGCCCACGTCTTCAGCATTTCCCGGTAGTTCGCCTCTGCCTCCTGGCGGGGCCGTGTCGCCTCTTCACTGAGGGGCTTGGTCGCCTTGGCTAGTTGCTTGCCTGCCTGCCCATAGACAAGCCTGCTCGTACGAGCCCTCCTCCTTGTGCCGTGTGTATCTGCCTCCTGGCGGGGCCGTGTCGCCTCTTCACTGAGGGGCTTGGTCGCCTTGGCTAGTTGCTTGCCTGCCTGCCCATAGACAAGCCTGCTCATACGAGCCCTCCTCCTTGTGCCGTGTGTAGCGGCCGGTGCGCTCGACAGAGGGCGAAGCATCCTGACCGATTCGGCACCATGCTTCTGGGTCCAACTGGTCGAGCGTTGGTTGCTCAGGGACTTCGGCGAACTGTATAGCAACTGAAGTCTCAGCGAGATGAATTCGCGAACGCCTCGTTTCCGGCTGAACCACCAGTCGTTCTCCGTGGGGAAGTCGTGGAGGTGCGTGCTCTGGTCGCTGGGCCAGTCGTGGGCGCGGTGGCTTGACGATTCGGCCGACGACCCGCGCGACGCGGTCTCCGGTATCGCCGGGCTGCGGTTGCACTGCCACCTCCACGGCGTGGACCTGACACGCCCCGACACCGGGGCGCCGGTGCGACTCACGGAACTGGCGGCGCTGCGGATTCCCCGCCGATCGCAGCCCGCCTACCGGCGTGGTCACCTCGTGCGCGGTGACGGGGCCCTCGACGTGAGACTCCCGGACATGAGGGGAGCAGGGAGGGCTCTTTGCCGAGGGCTTTCGCGGAATGGCTTTGTGGAAAGGGAAATCAGGGAGCGGCGGGGGTCCAGGCGGGGTTGCGGCCGGAGAAGCCGAGGAGCTTGGCGGCGGGGGAGGCGTCGGAGCCGACCTCGACGACGGGGCCGTACTTGCCGAACGAGTTGCGGACGAAGTCGACGATCTGGTTCGCGATGTCCTCCAGTCCGGAGGCGAGTTCGTCGTTCAGTGGCGCCGACTCGCGCTGGCCGGTGGCGACGGCGATGTCCCACGCGTGCAGCGCGGCATCGAGCGCGCCCGCGGCGGCCCCGACCGACGCGGGCATCGGTCCCATCGGCGTCGGCACGAACTCCGCCTGCCGCCCCGACTCCCACGCGGTCGTCGCGGTCAGCAGCGCGCTCCCGAGATCCGCCAGCGGGTCCCCACCCACGGCGTCGTCGGGTGAGAAGGGGTCACTCAGCGGACCGATGTCGGTGAGCTGCATGACCAGCGCCAGTTGATCGAGGCGGGCGTGGTTGAAGACCTGACGCACCGTCCATTCGGCACAGGGCGTGGGATTCCCCCACGCGTCCGCGGGCACGCCGCGGACGACGGTACGCAGGTAGTCGTGCGCGTCGGCGAGCAGCTTGAAGCCGTCGACGGAAGCCATGGAACGCCCTTCCCGGAGAGCAAGATCGAGCCCCCAGGATAGGGCGCCATGCGGCCGAAGGAGCGGAACCTAGCTCCCCAGCGAAGACTTCACCGAAGCGACCAACGACGTCCACCCGGAGTTGGAGAAGAGGAGGACGGGCGAGTCGTGGATCTTGCTGTCGCGGACCGGGACGACCTCGGGCACGCTGCCGGCGACCTCGACACAGTTGCCGCCGTCGCCGTTGCTGTACGACGACTTGCGCCAAACCGCTGCGCCCAACTCACGCGTTTGGATCATGGATTGCGTAGCCCTCTGCGATCGACTCGATCAGGTCAAGGGACGCCTCGAAGGACAGCGAGGTGGCCCTGGCCACATCGTAAGACGCCTGGTAGCGGGCGACCAGCCTGGGCTCATCGATGAGTTGACCGCTGTAGGCGCCCTCCACATACACGAGTGCCGGAGCCTCAGCGAATGTCAGGATCGAGGTCAGGCCGTACATGAACGGATGGGCCTCGGCGTCGTTCGGGTGCACTTGGACGACCAGGCGCCGTGACCGGATGGCAGCCGCGATATTCAACAACTGCTCGTGCATGACTGCGACGCTCCCCACCCGGGTGCGCAGCGCAGCCTCGTGAACGACCTCCCAGATTTCCGGATGGCGGGCATTGGTCAGCCGCTCCGCGCGTTCCATGCGCGCTTCGACCAACCTCTCGATCTCGTCGTCGGCGGCGAATGGGTGGCTGATCTGCGTGATGCGCCGCGCGTATGCAGCGGTTTGCAGGATTCCTGGCAACAGCATTGGTGAGTACTCACTGATGGTCGCCGCCAGCGGTTCCAAGTCCGCCACGTCCGCGAAGTAATCGGAGTGCTTGCTCTCCCGTGCCAGGCGACACAGTCGCTGCAAGTGCTCACCGCTCCCGAGCACGAAGTCGAAGATCTTCGACAGCTCCGGCTGTGGCCGCCGTACCGCCGCCTCGAACTGTCCGATGTAGGCGCCCGAACAGAACGCCTGCTCCCCCAAACCGTCTTGCGACAAGCGCGCCTCCTCGCGCAGGCGCCGCAGCTCGGCCCCATAGAACGCGCGCGCGGAGACGTACGGGTCAAGGTCTTTGCTGCCAGGCATCGAAACCCCCTCAGGACGAGGCCCTCACGCTACCCGCGCAGAATCACTCCGTGTGCCTGTTCGACTACAACATGCGACTTGTTGAGAAGATCCTGTGGGTCGTACGAAACGGTTTCGTTTCGATGGTGTTAGGGTCTACGCTGAAGAAAACGAAACCGTATCGTTCCGAAAATGGGAGACCCCTCCGGTGGCCGCAGCCGTAGCCGAGCAACCCGAGCGCCGCAGCAGCCGGCTCTCGCCCGAGCGCGAGACCGAACTGCTGGCCGCCGTGGTGGAGGTGCTCCGCGAGGTCGGTTACGACGCCCTGACCATGGACGCCGTCTCCGCCCGCGCCCGTACCAGCAAGGCGACCCTGTACCGCCAGTGGCAGAACAAGCCCACCCTGGTGAGCACCGCCCTCCGCCACCTGAACTCGATCTTCGACACGGGCGTCGACACCGGCACCCTCGACGGCGACCTGCACACCGTCGCCCGCACCCTCGCCGAGGTCGCCCGCGACGGCGGCGAACTGCTGACCTCCATGGGCCACGCCGTCACGCGCGACCCCGAACTGGCCGCCGTCTTCCGTGAAGTCCTGATCGAGCCCGAACGCCGGGCCTTCGAAGCAATCGTCATGCGTGCCGTGGAACGCGGCGAACTCGAGCGGGTCCCGGCCTCGCTGGCCTACTGCGGGCCGCTGCTCGTGCAAGCCGTCGCGAACCGTCCGGTCTGCGAAGGCACCGCCTGCACGCTGGAGTACCTCGAAGGCCTCGTCGACACCGTCATCCTGCCGTCGCTCAGAAACAGCTGAGTTTCCGCGGCGCGAGTCGTCCACGCAGCCAACCTGCGGACTCCGTACGTCCGAAAACCTCTTACGGGGGTACCCCCATGTCCCAAACCACTCTCGACAAAGCCCCCGGCACCCGGGGTACACCCGGCGGGGACGCCGACAAGCGCCGCTGGTGGGTGCTTGTCATCATCTCCATAGCCCAGCTCATGGTCGTCCTCGACGCGACGATCGTGACCGTGGCCCTGCCCGACGCCCAGGCCGACCTCGGCATGTCGGACGCCAACAAGCAGTGGGTTGTGACCGCCTACGCGCTCGCGTTCGGCGCGCTCCTGCTGCTCGGCGGACGCATCGCCGACTTCTGGGGCCGCAAGAAGGCGTTCGTCACCGGCATGATCGGCTTCGCGCTGGCGTCCGCCCTCGGCGGTGCCGCGCAGAACGAGATCATGCTGTTCGGCTCGCGTGCCCTCCAGGGCGTGTTCGCCGCGCTGCTCGCCCCGGCCGCGCTGGCCATGCTCACCGTCACCTTCACCGAGGCCAAGGAACGCGCCAAGGCATTCGCCGTCTACGGCGGCATCTCCGCGGGTGGCGCGGCCATCGGCCTGCTGCTCGGCGGTGTGCTCACCGAGTACGCGTCGTGGCGCTGGTGCCTCCTGGTGAACGTCCCGATCGCCATCCTCGCCATCGTGGCGGCGATGCCGATCATGCGTGAGAGCCGTGCCCACGGCGACACGCGCTACGACATCCCGGGCGCCGTGACCGTCACCCTCGGTCTCGCCGCCCTCGTGTACGGCTTCACCCGCGCCGCAGAGGAGAGCTGGACCGACAGCCTCACCGTGGCGATGCTGGTGATCGGCGTTGCGCTGCTCGTCGTCTTCACCTACATCGAGAGCCGCACGAACCACGCCCTACTGCCGCTCCGCATCGTCGCCGACCGCAACCGCGGCGGGGCGCTGCTGGTGATGCTCCTGGTCGGCGCCGCCTTCATCGGGTCGACGCTGTTCATGATCTATTACATGCGGATCGTGCTCGGCTACGGCGCGGTCAAGGCCGGCGCGGGCGCGCTCGGCATCACCGCGGGCGTGCTGGTCACCGCGGGCGCGTCGGCGGCGCTGCTGCCGAAGATCGGTCCGCGGATCCCGCTGTTCGTGGGATCGCTGCTGGCCGCGGGCGGCACGTTCTGGCTCACCTTCATCACGGTGGAACGCCAGTACGTCACGCACATGCTGCCCGGCATGGTGCTCATCGGACTGGGCCTCGGGCTGGTCTTCACGTCGGTCTCCAGCACCGCCCTGATCGGGATCGGCGAGCACGACGCGGGTGCGGCGAGCGCCTCGATCAACGCCGTTCAGCAGGTCGGCGGCGCCCTGGGCACCGCGCTCCTCAACAGCGTGGCGACCTCGGCGACCGACAGCTTCATCGCCGACAAGAAGGCCTCGCTCGGCGCTCAGCTCGCCGACCCTGCCGTCCAGCAGAAGTTGTTCTTCGACAGCCAGCTCGACGGCTACACGACGGCTTTCGCCTGGGCCGCGGCCATCATGGTGGTCGGCGCGATTCTCGCGGCGGTCCTGGTGAACGCGGGCAAGGACGCACTGCCGAGCGAGGGTGCCGTGCACATGGGCTGATTCTCGGCCCAGGGGGCTGCGGCCCGGAGGCTCGGCCGGCGGACCCGACTGGTGCCCGGTGCTTCGGAGGATTCTCCGAGGCACCGGGCACTTGCGTTTGCCCGATGATTGCGTCCTCGGCGATTGCGCCGTGGGCTGGCGGCTCGGTTGAATTGACCGTCGGGTTGGCGGGGTTGGCGGGGTTGGCGGTTGCGGGGGCTGTGTGGGGGAGCTTGACAGGGTTTTGCGGGCTGTCGATCTGATGCGGTGGAACGCGGTGCCGGGGCCGTCGAATGGTGTGTACCGGCCGGGTGACTGCGGCTCCGCGCTGCGGGCGCTCGCGGTGGCGGAGGACGCGGCCGCGACGCGCGAATCGCTGGCTCTGCTGGAGTCCGGCGGCATCGTCCACCTGCACAGTGCGACGGTGTACCCGACGGCCGTGGCCGCCGCGCCGATTCTGCTGGACATTGCGGACCTCGCCGCTCCGGCAGCCGCGGCGGGAGCGGCCTCCCTGCTGGAGCACATGCTCGGCTACGAGCCGTTTCCCGGCTTCGAGCGTGTCGCGGTGGCAGCGGGCCGGAAGATCGCCCTGTGCTGTGCGGTTGCCCGCATGATCCGCGAGCATCCGGGAGCCGCGCGCGGTGCGCGGCAGATTTGGCGTCCACTGGTCGAAGCCGCCGCGGAACACCGGTGGTTCGACGAGGGGGACGGTCCGTGTGTGACGACGGCGGACTAGCGCGCGATGGCGTGCCTTCTGTCGATTTCGGCTGAGGGGGAGCGGCGTTCCGGGCGGCTTCGGCGTTGAGTGTGCCGCGGACGTCGGTGCGGGGGATGGCCGCGGTCACGGTGTTGCAGCTGCGGCACTGGGCGGTGGTGCCGTTCGCGTACCTGGCGGTGACGGGGCCGGTGTGGATGTGGGGGATATCCGCCGGGCGGGTGGCGTTGGCGGCTGCGTTGGTGCAGCTCGGTTCTGCCGCTGTGGAGTTCGTGCGGGTGCGGTCGGTGGTGGCGGTCGACGCACCTTGGCTGGGGATGCGGGTGGGGCGCAGGCCGGAGCGGGTGGTCGCGCTGGGGGATGTCGACGAGCTGATCGTGCTGCGGCCTGCGTTGTGGCGCCGGTGGGGGTGGGTGCGGGTCGAAGCCGTCGTGGAGCGACAGCGGTTCGTGCTCGCGCCGTCGGCGGGGGAGGCGGATGTCCGCGAGCCGGCGGCGCGGATCGGGTTGGCGGGTCCGAGAGGTGCGGGGCGGAGGAACCGGGTGCGGCTGGTGTGGGGCCGCGCCGCGGCCCCAGCGGGGGGCGAACTCGGCTGATTTCAGCTGCCATTGGTGTGGTGCCGGGTGCGGGACAGCACGCCCGGAAGTTCGGCGAGGGTGCGGATGACGGGGATGCCGTCGCGTGCGGCGGTTCCGTCGTCGGTGGCGTTGCGGTCGAGCCAGCAGGGGATCAGGCCCGCGTCGCGGGCGCCGATCGCGTCGGCGGCGTAGTTGTCGCCCAGGAACAGGACTTGGTAGGGCGGGAGGCCGAGGGCGGCGCAGCCGGCCAGGAAGATCGTGGGGTCGGGTTTGGGCGCGCCGTGGTCTTCGGAGCAGATGAGGGCCGTGTCAAGGTACGGGAGCAGGCCGATGATGCCGAGCTTGCGCCGTTGGTGGGCGACGGCGGAGTTGGACACGACGCCGAGCCGGTAGGCGGGGGCCAGGGCGCGGAGCAGGGGCTCCGCGTCGGGGAAGGCCGCCCAGCGGGCGTCGCGGTGGGCGGCGTAGCCGGCGAACCAGGCGGTGGCGTCGGCGTCGGACATGCCGTCGGCGGGGAAGCGGTCGATCCGGGCGAGGAACCGGCGTGTGCGGACGCGCTGTTGTTCGGCGAAGGTGAGTGCGCCGGCGAGGTAGGCGGCGTAGGCCTCGTCGAGGATCTCGCGCCAGAGCCGGAGCGCGGCGGCGGGGGTGGGGAAGTGACCGATGAGGCCTTCGTCGTCGAGGTGGGCGAGGAGGCCGTGTTCTTCGGAGGTGTCGTAGTCGAAGAGGGTGCGGTCGACATCGAAGAGGATTCCGCGGATGGGGCCCGGGTCGGGTGAGGGGGGCGGGCCCGGGCCGGGGGAGGAGGTCGGGTCCGGGGCGGGGCCGGTCGTCATGCGATTCGGGTCAGCGCGATGACCGGGATCGGGCGGCCGGAGCGGGTCTCGAAGTCCTCGAAGTAGGGGGTGTGGGGGAGTTGGCGGGCCCAGAGCCGATCGCGTTCCGATCCCTCGACGACCGTGGCGTCGGCCTGGTACGTCTCGGTGCCGACCTCGACGGTGGCGGTGGGGGCGGCGAGGAGGTTGTGGTACCAGCCCGGGCGGTTCGGGCGGCCTCCGTTGGCGGCGAAGACGATCAGGCGGTCGCCGTCGGCGAGGTAGGTCACGGGCATGGTGCGCGGGGTGCCGGTGCGGGCGCCGGTGGTGGTGAGGAGGAGCGGGACGCCTTGGAAGTCGCCGCCGACGATCCCGGCGGCGGCGCGGAACTCGTCGATGACCTTCTGGTTGAGCTGGAGGCGCTCGGACATGCTGGTCCCATCTGCGTGAGGGGGGTTCTCGGTTCTGTGTGACGACTGTCCCCGGTTCTCTGTGACATTCGTCCTCAGTCCAGGCAGAACTCGTTGCCTTCGGGGTCGCGCATGACGATATGCCCGGCGCCCATCGGGGGTTCGGGTTCGAACCGCTGTTCGCGGGTGGCGCCGAGCCCGGACAGGCGTTCGGCCTCGGCTTCGAGCGCGGCCATGCGGGCGTCGCCCTGGAGGTCGGGCGCCGCGCGGACGTCGAGGTGGACGCGGTTCTTGGCCTGCTTGCCCTCGGGCACCTTCTGGAAGAAGAGCCGCGGGCCGGAGCCTTCGGGGTCGACGGCGGCGGAGGCGTCGTTGCGGTGCTCGGGCGGCACGCCCCAGGCTTCGAGGGCGGCATCCCAGGACGCGAACCCCGGTGGCGGGGACTGGATTTGGTAGCCGAGGGCCTCGGCCCAGAACGCGGCGAGGGCGGCGGGGTCGCCGCAGTCGAAGGTGATCTGCACGGTGCGGGGCATGGGGGCTCCGGGAGAGTCGGGAGAGTCGGGGGAGTCGGGCGGGGAATCGACAGTAATCGGTGGGTGCCGCGGATTGAGGGAGGCCGGTGGTGCGTGGGTGTGTCCGCGCTCGGCGACCGTCAGTCGGTGCGGCGTCGCGGACTGAGCCACAGTTTCGGATCGGGCTACCTCGTCGCGCGGCGGCTGGTGGCATCCTGCCGTTCTTCGCCGACTGCGCCCGTCGCGCTGAGGCCCTGCGCGAGGGAGGCGCGGAGGTGGTGTTTGTCGCCGGCTGTGAACTCAGTGCCTTCGCCTACGGGTTCCTCCCCGGTGAGACCTACCGCGACCGCCTCCGCGCCATGGCCACCGCCGATCTGCAGTGGTGGACCTCCCTTGGGCCGATCCCGGAACGACTCAACGCTTTCCTCGTCCAAGCCGCGACGACGGTGCGCGCCCACTTCGGTGGGAGGGTCACTTATGCCGCCGGCTCTTGGGAGCCCGTCGACTGGGAACCGTTCGATCTGGTGGGCGTCGATGCGTATCGAGACGCGCGGAATGCCGGAGACTTCCGCACGTACCTGCGCGAACTGCGCTCCCACGGTAAACCGGTCGCCATCACCGAGTACGGTACGTGCGCCTACCGCGGTGCCGGCGACCTGGGCGGCATGGCCTGGCAACCGCCACCGGGAGCGATCCCGGACGAGGACGAGCAAGCGCGCTACCTCGACGAACTGCTGGACATCTTCGAGGACGAAGGTGTCGATGCCGCGCTGTGGTTCTCCTTCGCCAACTACGACAAACCCCTCGACCGCGATATTGCGTCCTACGGCGTCGTGCGCATGCTCGATGAAACCCGTTGGGAAACGAAGAAGGTTTTCCACACCATGAGCGCCAGACATCGACGGTCGATCGGCCACCACGACTGACCGGCACGGTACGAGGGGCGACGAGGCCAACACGCTCCACCGGACGTGGTCCCCAGGCCGAACCTACGCCCGCTCCGCCAACCCCCGCCGGACCTCGTCCAGCATGCCCGGCGTGGCCGACTCGATCATGCGGAGCACGTCCTCGAAGCCGTCCAGCTCCCCGTAGTAGGGGTCCGGGACGTCCAAGTCGGGCGCGGTCGGGTCGAATTCGCGGAGCAGGCGGACCTTGGCCCGCGAGGCGTCGTCCGGTGCGCGGCGGCGGAGTTCGCGGTGGTGGTCGGAGTCCAGGGCTATGACGAGGTCGTAGGACGGGAACCAGCGCGCGTCGAAGGGGCGTGCCGCGTGTCCCGTCGCGTAGCCGTGCTTGCGCAGGGTGGCGTCGGTGCGGTGGTCGGCGGGCTTGCCGTGGTGCCAGCCTTCGGTGCCGGAGCTGTCCACGATCACCGTGTCGGCGAGGCCGGCTTCGGTGATGTGGTGCCGGAACACCCACTCCGCCATCGGCGAGCGGCAGATGTTGCCGGTGCAGACGAAGGTGATGCGGTAGGACACCGGTTCGGCGCCGACCGATCCGCCGCCGACCGGTTCCCTGTCGACCGGTTCCCCGTCGACCGTCCCCGTCATGGACCTAGCCCTCCAGCGCCTTGAGGATCCGCTTGTCCGACACCGGGTACGGCGTCCCCAACGACTGCGCGAAGTAGCTGATCCGCAACTCCTCCAGCATCCACCGGACCTGCGTCAGCTCGTCCGGCACCGTGCGCCCGGCAGGCACCGCGGCCAGGCGTGCCGCGTACGCCTCCTGCAAGTCGGTCAGCTTGAGCATGCGATGCCGGTCCCCGTGCGGGTCGTTCGGCAGCTTCGCCAGGCGCCGTTCGATGCCGCGCAGGTAGCGCAGGACGTCCGGCAGCCGGCGCCAGCCCGCCTCGGCGACGAAGCCGCGGTGGACCAGGCCCGCCGATTGCGCGCGGATGTCGGTCAGGGCCGGGACCAGCGCCAGGCTCGTCGTGCCCTTGAGCTTGACCTCCAGCGCATGGTGCACGGTGAGGATCCGCTCGACCTTGACGACGGTGTCCTCGGTGGTCGCCGGAAGGTCGGCCCGCACGCGGGCGAGGAGCTTGCCGAAGGACTCCGCGTCCCAGGCCGGGCCGCCCGCGTCCGTCATGATCTTGTCGACCGCGCAGGCCACGCAGTCGTCGAACAGGTCGGCGATGTTCTGGTGCGGGTTGTGGCTCAGCGCGAGCTTCGCCCGGTTGGGGAGGCGGCCGGAGATCGCCTTGACCGGCGAGTTGACACCCAGCATCAGCAGCCGGCGGGTGCCCCGCCACATCGCCGCGGCCTGCTCGGCCTCCGTTTCGAACACGCGTACCGCCACGCTGTCGCCCTCGTCGACGAGCGCCGGATAACCCTTCACCGGGTGCCCGTCGCGCGTCGTCTCGAACGTGCGCCGCAGCGTGCCCAGGTCGCCCCATTCCTTCAGCCCCGTGCGTTCCACCGAATCCGCGGCGCGCGACAGCTTGGCCTGCGACTTGGGCTTCAGACGCAGCTTGAGTTCGGCGAGGTCCTTGCCTTCGGCGAGCATGCGGCCCCGGTCGTCCTCGACCCGGAAGGTGATCCGCAGGTGTTCCGGTATCCGGCTGAAGTCCCAGCTCTCCGGCGGCACGGGGATGGCCTTGAGCCGCTGCAATTCGCGGGCGAGGGCCAAGGCCAGCGGCTGCTGACGCGGCTTCATGGCGGCCAGCGCGGCGCGGGCGACGTCCGGTGCCGGGATGAAGTTGCGGCGCAGCGTCTTCGGCAGGGAGCGGATCAGTTCGGTGACCAACTCCTCGCGCAGACCGGCGATCTGCCAGTCGAAGCCGTCCTGGACGACCTGGCCGAGGACGGCCAGCGGGATGTGCGCGGTGACGCCGTCGGCCGCGTTGCCGGGCTCGAACTGGTAGGTCAGCGGCAGGTTGAGGTCGCCCTGCGTCCAGAAGTCCGGGTAGTCGGCCTCGTCGATGCCGCCCGCACGGTCGTTGATGAGCATCGACTTCTCGAAGCTCAGCAGATCCGGCTGCTGGTGCCGGGCCTTCTTCCACCAGGAGTCGAAGTGCCGTCCGGAGACGACGTCCTTGCCGACGCGCCGGTCGTAGAAGTCGAACAGGGTCTCGTCGTCGACGAGGATGTCGCGGCGCCGGGCCCGGTGCTCCAGCTCCTCGACCTCTTCGAGCAGCGCCCGGTTCTCCTTCAGGAACGCGTGGTGGGTGCGCCAGTCGCCTTCCACCAGCGCATGCCGGATGAAGAGTTCGCGGGACAGCTCGGCGTCGATCTTCCCGTAGTTGACCTTGCGCTGGGCGACGATCGGCACGCCGTACAGCGTGACCTTCTCGAACGCCATGACCGCGCCCGCCCGCTGCTCCCAGTGCGGTTCGCTGTAGCTGCGTTTGACGAGGTGCTCGGCGAGCGGCTCGATCCACTCCGGCTCGATGCGGGCGTTGACGCGCGCCCACAGGCGGCTGGTCTCCACCAGTTCGGCGGACATCACCCAGCGCGGCGGCTTCTTGAACAGCGACGACCCGGGGAAGACCGCGAAGCGGGTCCCGCGCGCGCCGCCGTATTCGCGTTTGGCCGCGTCGTACAGGCCGATGTGGCTCAGCAGGCCGATGAGGATCGACGTGTGGATGCGCTGCGCGTCGGCGGGCTGGTCGCCGATGCTGATGCCCATCTGCTTCACGGTCTGCCGGAGTTGGCTGTAGACGTCCTGCCACTCGCGGATCCGCAGGTAGTTGAGGAACTCCTGCTTGCACATGCGGCGGAAGCCCGACGAGGAGCGTTCCTTCTGCTGTTCCTTGAGGTAGTCCCACAGCTTGAGGTACGTCAGGAAGTCCGAACCGGCTTCCTTGTCGACGAACCGGGCGTGCTGCTGCTGGGCTTGCTCCTTCTTGTCGGCCGGGCGTTCGCGCGGGTCCTGGATGGACAGCGCGGCGGCGATGACCATGACTTCGCGGACGCAGTTGTTGCGGTCGGCTTCCAGGACCATGCGCGCCATGCGCGGGTCGACGGGGAGCTGCGCGAGTTGGCGGCCGACGGGGGTGAGGCGCTTGCGGACGTCCGTGGCGGCCGGGTCGATCGCGCCGAGTTCCTGGAGGAGGTCGACGCCGTCCTTGATGTTGCGGCGGTCCGGCGGGTCGATGAACGGGAACGCGGCGATGTCGCCGAGACCGATCGCGGTCATCTGGAGGATGACGGACGCCAGGTTGGTGCGCAGGATCTCCGGGTCGGTGAACTCCGGGCGGGCCACGAAGTCGTCCTCGGAGTACAGCCGGATGCAGATGCCGTCGGAGGTACGCCCGCAGCGGCCCTTGCGCTGGTTCGCCGACGCCTGGGAGACGGCCTCGATGGGCAGGCGCTGGACCTTGGTGCGGTGGCTGTAGCGGGAGATGCGGGCGCTGCCCGGGTCGACGACGTACTTGATGCCGGGGACGGTCAGCGAGGTCTCGGCGACGTTCGTGGCGAGGACGACGCGCCGCCCGGAGTGCGCCTGGAAGACGCGGTGCTGTTCGGCCGACGAGAGGCGCGCGTACAGCGGCAGGATCTCGGTGTTGCGCAGCTGCTGCTTGCCGAGCGCTTCGGCGGTGTCGCGGATCTCGCGCTCGCCGGACAGGAAGACCAGGACGTCGCCGGGGCCTTCGGCCTGGAGCTCCTTGACCGCGTCGATGATGCCCTGGACCTGGTCGCGGTCGTCCTGCTCGGCCTCGCTGTCGGCGACGAGCGGGCGGTAGCGGACCTCGACCGGGTAGGTGCGGCCGGACACCTCGACGATCGGCGCGTCGCCGAAGTGCCGGGAGAACCGCTCGGGGTCGATCGTCGCGGAGGTGATGACGACCTTGAGGTCGGGGCGGCGGGGGAGGAGCTGTTTGACGTAGCCGAGGATGAAGTCGATGTTGAGGCTGCGCTCGTGGGCTTCGTCGATGATCAGCGTGTCGTACTGCAGGAGGTCGCGGTCGGTCTGCAGTTCGGCGAGCAGGATGCCGTCGGTCATGAGCTTGACCAGCGACGCGTCGGAGACCTGGTCGTTGAACCGGACCTTGTAGCCGACCGTGGACCCGAGCGGGGTCTTCAGCTCCTCGGCGATCCGGTCGGCCACGGTCCGCGCGGCGAGCCGGCGCGGCTGCGTGTGGCCGACCAGGCCGCGGATGCCGCGGCCGAGTTCCAGGCAGATCTTCGGGAGCTGGGTGGTCTTCCCCGACCCGGTCTCGCCCGCGACGATCACGACCTGGTGGTCGCGGATCGCGGCGAGGATCTCGTCCTTCTTCTGCGAGACCGGCAGCTGTTCGGGGTACTCGATCCGCGGCACGGCGGCGCGCCGCAGGTCCGCCTTCAGCTCGGCGGATTCCACGGCTTCCGCCAGGTCGGCGGCGATGGCTGTGCGCGCTTCGGGATCCCGGATCCGGCGTGCCCCGTCGATCCGCCGCGCCAACCGACGCTCGTCACGCAGGGTCACACCAGACAAACGGTCCCGCAAAGCGGCAAGCGGAGAGACGGGCGGCGTATCCATACGCCGTCCAGGATAGGCATGGCGGGGGGTGGGGTGACCAGCGGATATCGGGGAGCCGCCCGGCGTGCGGGAACGGAGGCGGCCGGGTGCTCTGCGGGGTCGGATGAGATGACTATCCGGAACTCGCCTTCGGTCATGCTCTGTAAGCGCGAGACTCCCCACCGTGATCGAACGGTATGTGATCGAACTCGAGCCCGAAGTGCGCGGTTGGCTCGAGTCGCTGCCGATTGCCGAGTATCGGGGTGTTGCGGAGCTGGCCGACTTGCTTGCGGAGAACGCGACGACGCTGGACGAGCCGTACGCGAAATCACTGGGTGACGGCGTGCGCGAGCTGCGGATCCGGCTGCACCCGCTCAGCATGCGGATCACCTCTTGGATCGCACCCCAGCGGCGCGTCGTGCTGCTGACCGTCTTCGCCAAAACCCGCGACCGCGAGACCCGGCAGGTGGAGCGGGCGAAGCTCGCCCGCAAGGTCTGCGCGGAGGAGCACGATGTCGCGGTCGGCGTATTCACCCGGGAGTAGCCTTCATTCATGGATGCGCGATCCGCTATGAGGCGGCGTAGGGACGCGTTGCTGGCAGGTTCGGTCGAGCCGTTCGATGCGGAGGCGCGGCGGCAGCGGGCGGACGCGGCAGCGGCGATGGCGTTCGCGAAGGCGGTCTACGACGCGCGCAAGGCGGCGGGGTGGTCGGAGGCCGAGTTGGCGGAGCGCGCCGGGCTGGTCGAGGACGACATCGTGTGCGCGGAGGAGAGCGGCACGGTGCCCACTCCGGAACTGCTCGAACGGCTCGCCCGCGCCTTGGACTCCGACGTCACGCTGACGTGGTCGGCCACTGGCGTGACGGCGCGGTTCGAGCGCCGCGCGGCGTAGGCGGGAACGGGCGCAGACCAGCCCCAGCCGCGGGTCAGCCGCGGAGGACCGTCGGCGACAAGGCGTACTTCACCAGCACCTTCGGCTTCCCCCCGCCGTCCGCCGGGGTCGACCAGATGTCGGCGCGGAGGTCACCCGGGAGGGTGTAGAGGACGGTGGTGTTGTCGAGCCACTCGGCTTGGTCGTCGAGGGTGCGGGTTTCCGCGGTGGCGGTCTCGGTGCCGGTGCGGAGGTCGAGGGTGTAGAGGCGCCAGGGGCGGGACGGGTCGGCGTCGGGGAGGCGCTTCTTGTAGGCGATGCGGGTGCCGTCGGGGGAGAGGGACGGGCATTCGACGTTGTCGTGGAGGGTGCGCAGGGTGCGCGCGGCGAGGTCGCCCTCGGCCAGGTAGCGGTGGCCGTCGGTGGCGACCGTGGCGTAGAAGCGGTTGTCGTCGGCGGCGAAGGTGACGCCCCAGACGTTGATGTCGGCGGCTTGGTAGGGCTTGCCGTCGCGGATCACGCGGAAGTTCTCGAGGTTGTCGTAGAGGGTGCCGCTGCGCCGGTCGAGGATGGCGGTGCGGGTGGCGAAGTCGATCCCGGCGTAGGACTCGCCGCCGACGAAGGTGGTCCAGGCGGCGAGGTTGCCGGTGGGGGAGACGCGGGCGCGGGACGGAGTGCCGGCGGTTTCGCGGGTGTCGATGGGGCGCAGGTGGTCGTCGAGGATGACCGCGTTGTAGGTGTGCAGGGCGGCGTTGGCGAGTTTGAGGCAGACGCCGGTGCCGTGGGCGGCGTGGAAGACGAGGCAGGCGGTGGGGGAGATCGCGCGGCCGTCGTCGCCGTCGGATGTGCCGGTGGCGGACAGGTCGAGGGCGGCGACGTGGTCGCGTCCGGAGCCGGCCATGGTGGTGCGGAAGAGGATGCGGCCGGGCGGGTCCAGGGCGACGTCGGAGAAGGCTTGCTCGGGGCCCTGGCCGGCACGGCCCGAGGCGTGCCAGGTGTAGGCGACGGCGATGCCGGCCAGGAGTGCGGTGGCGACGGCGAGGACGGCGAAGCGCGCGGTCCGGGTCATCCGGCGGTCTCCTCGGGGGCAGCGGGGGCAGCGGGGGCGGAAGCGGCAGCGGGCGCCGGGGACGGAGCGGGAATCGGGTGCCGTCGCGAGACGAGCCAGGCGGTGCCGGTGGCGGCGGCCAGGGCCGTCCCGGCCGCGGTCAGCGCGGTGTGCGGGCCCCAGGTGGTCCAGGCCGCGCCGAAGGCGACGGCGCCGGCGGCGCGGCCCGCGGCTTGGCCGGTCTGCACGAGGGCGAGGGAGCCGCCACGGAGGTGGGCGGGGGCGAGGGGCGCGGCGAGGGCCATGAGGACGCCGTCGGTGGCGGCGTAGAAGGCGCCGAGCAGGAGGAGGGGGAGGGCGATCGCGGCGGCCGCCGGGAGGGGCGTGGCGAGGGCGGCGTAGCAGGCGAAGAGGACGGCGTGGCCGGCGAGGAAGACGCGGAGGCGGCCCCAGCGGTCGGCGAGGAGGCCGACGGGGACGGCGAGGGCGAGGAACGCCAGCGAGGTGCCGAAGGGGAGCAGGGGGAAGAGGTGCGGGCGCAGGTCTACGGCGCGTTGGAGGAGGAGGTAGACCATGCCGTCGCCGATGGTGGCGGCGCCGAGGACGGTGGCGTACGCGCAGACGCGGGCGAAGCCGGGGACGCGGAGGACGGCGAGCGCGTCGCGGATCCGGGCGCGGGGTGCGGCCGGTCCTGCGGGTCCGGCGGGTCCGGTGGGGACTTCGCGGACGTAGAGGAGCAGCAGCAGGACGCCGAAGGCGGCGAGGCAGAAGCTGACCACGAAGACCGCGTCGTAGGCCTGGGCGGCGAACCACAGGACGGCGAGGGCGGCGGGCGGGCCGAGGAGGGCGCCGGCCGTGTCGAGGGCGCGGTGGACGCCGAAGGCGCGGCCTTGGGCGTCGGCAGGTGCGGAGAGGGAGATGAGGGCGTCGCGGGGTGCGGTGCGGATGCCTTTGCCGGCGCGGTCGACGGCGATGACGGTGCCGATGCCGGGGACGGACGACACGGCGGGGATGGCGAGTTTGGCGGCGGCGGACAGGCCGTAGCCGGTGGCGGCGACGGGTTTGTGGCGGCGGGTGCGGTCGGCGACGTGGCCGCCGGCGATGCGCAGGGCGGCGGTGGCGCCGTTGTTGAGGCCGTCGAGCATGCCGAACGCGAGCGGGGACAGGCCGAGGCCGAGGACGAGGTAGACGGGCAGGATGGCGGTCACCATCTCGCTGGAGATGTCGGTGACCAGGGAGACCAGTCCGAGGGCCAGCACGTTCGGCGGGACGGTGCGGAAGGCGCGGGCGGCGCGGCGTCCGCGGGGCGGCCTGCCGCCGGGCGGGGTGGCGGGCGAGGCGCGGATGCCGCCGGAGATGTCGGTGCCGCGGCTGGTCGACAGGTACATGCAAGCTCCTGCGTGGACGGGGTCGGTGCGCGGGCCCCGGGGAATGGGGTCCGCGCACCGGCCGGTCATCGGGACGGTTGCCCGTCAGGGGCGGAGGGTCAGAACCACGCGACCGTCCACGTGAACGAGATGCTTGCGGTGGCGCCGGCCGCGTCCTTCGCGGTGACGGACACGTTGGTGGTGCCGGTGCTCCACGCGCTGCCGCTGATCTGGCAGTTGGTCGGGTTCATCCACAGGCCGGTGGGCAGGCCGGTGGCGGAGCAGGTGTAGGGCGCGGTGCCGCCGGCGACTTGCAGGGTGAGGCTGACGCTCTTGTTGAACGTCGACTTCTGGTTGCCGGGGTTGGTGACGCGCAGGCCGCTCGCGGGCGGGGTGACCGTCCAGGTGAACGACGTGGAGGCGGTCCCTGCCGAGTTGGTCGCCGTGACGGTCGCGTTGGATGTGCCCGCGGTCGTGGGGGTGCCGGTGACGAGGCAGCCGGAGCTGATCGACAGGCCGGCGGGCAGCCCGGTGGCCGTGCAGGTGGGTGCGGGCGAACCGGTGGTCTGCACTTGCAGGTTGACGGCAGTGCCGGTCGGGGTGCTCTGATTGCCGGGGTTGGTGACGGCGGGTGCGGTCCCGCCTCCGCCGCTCGGGCTGACCGTCCAGGTGAAGGACACGGCCGCGGAGGTCTGGTTGATGCTGTCCTTGGCTGTGGCGGACACGTTGTAGGTGCCTTGTGCGGTCGGCGTGCCCTGCACCGCGCAGCCGTTCGACGGGTTGGACAGGCCGGGTGGGAGTCCGGTGAACGTGCAGGTGTACGGCGCGGTTCCGCCGCTCACCGACAGCGGCACGTTGACGGCTTGGCCGACGACGGATGCCTGCGGTCCGGGGTTGGCGACGGCGGGCGGCGAGCTGGTGCCGCCGTTCCACACTTCGCTGATCGCGGAGACGTTGGAGGCCTGGCCGGAGGTGCGCAGCCCGTACATGTCCTCGAGGGTGCGCATGGTGTTGTAGTGGTTGTAGTTGGTGCCGTAGGTCCCGGTTTTGACGTTCGCGCCGTAGTAGACCGTGGCGATCTGGTTCTGGGAGCGGAACGCGTCCTCGTCCCAGGTGACGATCAGCAGGCTGTTGTGCGTCTTGGCCCACTGGGCGTAGCCGTCGAGTTTGTTCTTGGTCCAGGTGTCGCCGGTGGCGGTGCATCCGGGGTCGTGCATGTCGTTGCACAGGTTCGGCACGACGAAGGACACGGTGGGCAGTTGGGTGTAGTCGGTGGGGAAGTCGCTCATCTTGTGCGCGGTGCTGGTGGGCACGTTGGAGAACGCGAACCACGGGTTGTGCTTGCGCGCGTACTTGGCGGTCGTGCAGGTGGCCGGGTTGCCGTCCCAGTCCTCGTTGTAGCTGCCGAAGGTCTTCCCGGCGTCGAGGAGTTGCTTGCCGAGGTTGTCGGCGCTGTACGGCTGGCCGGGTTCGGGGCAGGAGTCCGAGGTGGCGCCTTGGGTGGCGCCGGAGAACATCGCGAAGTAGTTGCCCTGGCTGGGGTGCGACTCGCCGTGGAAGTTCGTGAACGAGGCGCCGCCGCTGATGAGCGAGTTGATGTAGGGCATCTGTGCGTTGCCGACCACGTCTTCGTAGTTCGTGTTCTCGTGGACGACGATCACGACGTGGTCGAACTTCGGTAGTGCCGCGGCCGAGGCGGGTGTGGCGCTCAGCGCCATGATGCCTGCGGTCGCCGCGGCCGCGGCGCCGGCGCAGAGCGCGGCGACCGCCGCGGTCCACGGCCGGCGTGCGAGGTGCGGCACGATGGGGCCCTCCTTGGTCGGGAGATCCTGGTCGGGAGATCCGCTTTCGGGAGATCCGGGTCGTTCCGGTGGTGCCGGCCGAGTCGGCCGCGGGGCATCGTGCGGTGCCGCGCCGGAGGTCACAACGCGCGGAATCTGCGGGCGAGTCGGCGGGGTACCGGTGGCCTGCGGGTTTGTCCGGGGCGGTGGCGCAATCCGACCGAGCCGACATGGACCGATGCCGAAACGGTGCGTGCCGCTTCCGGTTTGCCGCGGATTTTGCCTGCGGATGGTCAACCGATGACGCCCATTTGGCGGATGCGGGACAAGGAAACCGGGCGGATAGGGTGACCCGGACCATACGCAGGGGTACGGTGCGGAATGTGACTCTCCAGCAACTGCGTTACCTCATCGCCGTTGTCGAGCACGGGAGCATGACCGCGGCTGCACAGGCCCTCTTCGTCGTCCAGCCGGCGCTGTCGCGATCCCTCCAATCCCTGGAACGTGAGCTGAAAGTGGAGCTGTTCGTCCGCTCCGGACGCGGTATGGCGCTCACGCCGGAAGGCGTCCGGGTCGCCGCGCTGGCCCGCCGGGTGCTGGACGGCGTCCGCGCCATCGAAGACTCCGTCGGCCCCGCCGACGCGGACACCGGCCGCAGCGCGCTGCGCCTGGCCACCACCCAGACCCTGGCGATCGACTTCATGAGCGGTCTGCTGCCCGGCTTCCGTGCCAAGCGCCCGGAGATCGACGTCGCCGTCGACTGCGAACCCACCCGGGACGCCCTGTTCACCGCCCTGCGCAAAGGCGACGCCGACCTGATCCTGGCCGACCTGCCGATGCCCGCCGACTTCCGGGTGCATCCGCTGCGCCGCCACGAAGTGGTCCTGGTGTCCCCGCCGGACACGCCGCTGCCCGACCCGGTGCCGTGGCGTGCCTTGGACGGCCTGCCGATGATCAAACCGCCCGCGGATTCGCCGCGCGGCCGCGACTTCGCGATGCTGTTCGACTTCCACGGAATCCGCCCCCGGACGGCCATGGAGACCGACGACCGCGGCGCGTGGCTGGCCTGCGTCGCCGCCGGGGTCGGCTCCGCCCTGTGGTACGCGGACCTCGCGCAGCGGTTCACCGGCACCATCGGCGTCCGGTCGTTCTCCCCGCCGCTGACCCGCACCATGGGCCTGGCGTGGCTGCGCAAGCCCATGACGCCGCAGATCCGCGCGCTGTGCGCGTACGCCCGGATGCACGGGGTGCGGGAACTCGACTACGCGTGAGCGGCCCCGGCCGCGGCCCCGCCCACCATCGTCAGGAACCGCGGCACCGGACGCCCCTGCTCGCGGAACACCGCGGCCACCGCCGTCCGCACCCGGACCGCCGCGGCGACCGGCAGGAACGCGGCCACCGCCGTCCCGCCGCCCGCCGCCCGCGCGCCGAACGCGCCGGCCCGGCACGCCGCCGCGACCACCGGGTCGGTGTCCGCCCAACTGCCGCCGTAGCCCGGCACCCGGGCCCGCTGCGTCGCGGTCACCAGGGCCAGTGCCTCCGCCATGAGCCCGTCGCGCAGCAGCGCGGCCATCCGGCCCGCCCGCCGGACCTCGTCGCGGGCACTGCGCAGCGACGCCGCGACCGATGCCGCCGCCCCCCGCGCCGGCGGCTGTTCGCGCGGCACGATCAGCATCATCCGCAGCCCGGCCGCCGCCAGGTCGCACGGCTGCTCGCCGACCGGGCCGGCCGAGCCGACCAGCAGGGCGTGCCCGTCGCCGCCGCACAGTGCGGCGCTGCGCAGGGCGTTGCCGTCCGCGGTGTCGTGCGGCGGGTCGACGGTGTTGCGGAGCAGCGCGTCGAGGGTGAGGGCGGTCAGCCGCGGCCCGTGGAGGGCGGTCCAGGCGAGTGCGGTGGCACTGGACAGCGGCACGGACGGGGCGAGGCCGGTGTCGTCGGGCAGGTCGGCGTGCAGGAGCAGGTCGGCGCCGGGCCCGGGGCCGCCGAGGCGGGCGAGGGCGTGTGCGGTCTCGACGATCGGAGCCGCCCAGCCGGGCACGTGGTGTCCGGTGCCGTGGACGGGGACTTCGACGGATTCGAGCGGCCGGTCGAGCGAGCCGATCCGCAGGATGCCGTCGGTGCGCGGTGCGGCCGCCATGACGACGTTCGCGCCCACCGGGACGGTGATGCCTTCGCGGCCGGGCACGCCCGCCAGCCGGACGGCGTAGGGCGCGGTCCAGACGCCGGTGGGGGCGTGCCCGAAGGCCTGCGCGAACGAGAACGGCACGACGCGCAGGACGGGTGCCGCGTCCCGGCGGTCGACGAGAGCCATGGACGTCCTTTCGGGAACGGACAGGAGGCGTGTGCGGCCCGGGCGGGTGTCACCCGGGTTCCTTGCGGGCCAGCACCCGGTAGGCGTCGCTGCCGCCCGCCGGGCCCAGCGTGCGCGCGGCGGCGGACCCGAGCAGGTCGAGCATGGCCGCCGCGGCGAACACGGGCACGAACACGGCCGCGGCCGCCCCGCGCCACACGCGCCGGGCCGGTGCGAACCGGGGCACGGCCCACGGCTGCCGGGGATCCGGGGCGACGGCGGCCAGCGTCGCGGTGGCCGCGGCCATGAACAGCTGTCCTTGGTGCGCGGGTCCGCGTTCGACCTCGGCGACGGTGAAGCCGCGCGCCGTCAGCGCCTGGGTGAGGTTGCCGAGCGGGACGAAGTGCTGGTGCTGGGGCTGGAACCACGGGTGCCAGCGCCGGTGCAGCAGGCGCGCGTACCAGCACTGCGGGTCGGGCACTTCGATCAGCAGGTGGCCGCCGGGAGTGACGACCTTGGCGGCGGCGTCGAGTTCGGCGCCGGGGTCGCGGGTGTGCTCCAGGTAGTGGTGCATGCTGACCACGTCGTAGCGTCCCGCGAGGGTGTCGGCGTGGTCGGGGAACTGGCCGACGTAGGCGTGGTCGATCCAGCCGCGCCGGGCGGCTTCCTCGACGCCCGAGCCGAGGTCGAGGCCGTCGAAGGCGGTGTCCGGGAGTTCGGACTTCCCGACCAGGCACATGTGGGCGTGGCCGGTGCCGACGTCCAGCCAGCGGGCGGGCTCCGCGTGCCGCCGGACGAGCCGGGCCCGGTTCCGGTAGTGGCGGGTCATGCCGGCGAACATCGACTCGGCCCCGTCGGCGCCGACGCCGTCGTAGAAGTCGCGGTAATAGAAGGAGAGTCCGTCGAGGGAAAGGCGCGGGTTCTGGAAGGTGTGCCCGCAGTCCCGGCATCGGTCGAGGACGAACCGGCCGGGCTTGCCTTGCAGCCGGTCCTTGGTGCGGAGCCGCACCCGGAGTCGGTCCGATCCGCACCACGGGCAGGCGGTGGCGCGAGGCTCGAAGAACCGGTCGGTGCCGTCGGCGAGTTCGGCGGCGTAGGCGGAGCGGCGGGCGGCGTCTTCCGCGGGTGTCCACCGGGCGGGCGCGGCGGGTCCGGCGGCGGCCCGCAGCCAGCGGACGGCAGCCAGGACGGGACGCCCCAGCGTCGACACGGCCGCGTCGCGCGGGCGTACCGGGGCGCTGCCCGCGACGACGGCGTACGGCTGCACCCACCAGGCGGCGAACGCGAGCAGGCCCCAGAACGGCGTGCCGTACCCGGCGCCGGCGAACGCGGCCGTCTCGCCGAGCAGCCCGCCCAGTGAGCCGGCGGGCGACCCGCCGCGCGCCGCGGTCAGCGCCTTGTACGCGCGGGCGTCCGGCGGGTTCCCGCGCAGGCCGGGCGCGATCGCATGTCCGGTGGAACGCGCCGCGTAGCGTTTCAACCGGGCTGTCACGTCGGCGAGTCCGGCCGGGGTGAGGTCACGGGCGGGTGAGACCCCGGCACGCCGCAGCACGTCGGTGTGCACCAGCAGTGCGTGCTCGGCGCCGCGGCCGCGCGCCACCGGGTCGGTGCGGAACGCGGTCGGGTCGAACTCGTGCAGCAGATCCAGCAGCGGCTCGACGGGCATGTCGCCGGGGACGAGGTCCAAGACCAGCAGCCCCTGCGCGGTCGCGAACTCGACGGCCGAATGCTCCAGTTCCCGGTCGACGGCGATTCCCGCGACGGTCAGCCACGCGAAGTCCCGCGGGCCGGCTTCCCGGTCTGCTTCTTCGCCTGGCCGCGCCGGGCTTCCCGAGGTGAGGACGGGCATGTGCCGCAGCCGTCGCCGGGACCGCAGCGTGCCGAACAGCACGGCGGCGAGCAGCAGCAAGGCCAGCCACGGGAACGGCGAGAAGCCCGTGTTCATCCGCACACCTCCGCGGGCATCCGCTCCAGCAGGTCCGCCGCGGCCGGGGCGCCGCCCGCCTTCGCGAACGAAGCGCGGATCCGCAGAGCGGCTTCCCGATGGCGCGGATCGTCGAGGACGGCTTCGAGCGCCGCCCGGATCTCCGGGACGTGCGCCCGCCCGAACCGCACCCGCACGCCCGCTCCCGCGTCCACGACCTGCCGGGCCACGAGGGGCTGGTCGTCGCGGATCGGCGCGACCACGAGGGGCAGGCCGAACGCGAGCGCCTCGCAGACCGTGTTGTGGCCGCCGTGCGTGAGGACGGCGTCCATGTGCGGGAGGAGTTCGAGCTGCGGTACGTGCTCCTGCCGCAGCACGTGCTCGTTCCCGGCGGCGGACAGCATCCCGTCGGGTGCGGCCATGACGATCTGGGCGCGGTCGGCGAGGGCGCGGGACGCATCGGCGACCGCCGGATAGAAGCGGGTGCCGGCGTCCCGGTTGAGGGTGCCGAGCGAGACCAGCACGCGGCGGCGGTCGGACGCGAGCCGTTCCCAGGGGAAGCCGGCCGAGGTCGGGCGGGCGCCGAACGCCGGGCCTACGTAGTGGTGGTGCGGCGGGACGTCCGGTCCGGTGCCGGAGAGTTCCGGCGTGGAGAAGACCAGCGCGGCGGGTGCCGCGAAC
The DNA here is from genome assembly GCF_039542225.1 of Yinghuangia aomiensis. Lineage (NCBI taxonomy): Bacteria > Bacillati > Actinomycetota > Actinomycetes > Kitasatosporales > Streptomycetaceae > Yinghuangia > Yinghuangia aomiensis. Next base: position 26,220 of record NZ_BAABHS010000011.1, read on the forward strand.
CGGGCGTCCCAGCCCGGGCCGAGTCCGGCGTCGTCGGCGACCCGGCAGACCTGGTCGCGCACCCACGCGTGGACCTTGGGGAACCCCTCGAAGGGCCGGGTGAATTCGACCGACGTGGTCGCCGACGTCACCCACGGCACCCCGCGCAGTTCGGCGGCGACGGCCCCGGCGAACGCCTGCTGGTCGGCGACCACGACGTCCGGCTTGACCGTGTCGATCGCGGCGAGCGCGGCCGGGAGCATCGCACGGGCGAGCGGGACCAGCACGTCGGCGACCAGGAAGCGCAGGGCGCCGACGCCGCGCAGGCCCTGCCAGGCGCCGTGCAGGGCGGCGTAGCCGTCCGGCGGGCCGCCGTCGGACGGGTGGAGTTCGGCGTCCGGCGGCAGCAGGTCGGCGGTCTCCGGCGGGCCGCACCAGGCGATGCGGTGGCCGCGTGCGGCGAGTTCGGCGGCGACGGCGGCCGCCGGATTGACGTGTCCGGTGAACGGCGGCATGACGAAGAGGAATCTCATGCCGCGCTCCCGGCCGCCGCGGACAGCGCGTCAAGGCGGCGCAGAACCGCTCCGACCAGGGCGTCGGGTGCGTCGCGCAGCAGGGCGTGGGCGGCGTCCGGGAACACTTCCAGGTCGCAGTCGGGCAGCAGGTCGGCGAGCAGCGGGCCGGACGCGGCGAGGTCCGATTCGGCGCCGAACAGCGCGAGCACGGGGTTGCGGACGGCGGCGAGTTGGCCGGGGGTGAGCAGGCGGGCGGTGCTGACGTCCTCGATGAGCGTCGTGTCGTTGAGCAGGGCGTCGGTGGCGGCGCGCACCCGGGCGGCTTTGCGGGCCTGTCGGTCGGCGGCGGCCGCCGCGGCGTCCCAGCGGTTGCGTTCGAGGCCGAGGGCGACGAGGTTGAGCGTGTTCGCCATCGATTCGACCCAGCCGCCCTTGTAACCGTCCGGGCCGGGGAGGTCGCCGGTGTGCTGCGGGTCGAGGGACTGGCCTTCGACGAGGACGACGCTCGCCACCGACTCGGGGTGCAGGTAGGCGGTGTGGAGGGCGACGAGGCCGCCGTAGCTGTTGCCGACCAGGTGCACGGGGCGGGTGATGCCGCAGGCCTTGACGACGGCGGCCAGGTCGTCGACGGCGGTGTCCAGGTCGTAGCCGGTCGGCGGCCGGTCGGTGCGGCCGTGGCCGCGCTGGTCGTACAGCAGCACGTCGTAGCCGGCCCGGGCGATCGGCGGCGCGAGCGTGTAGTAGAGGCTGGACAGGTTGTCCAGGACGAGGCCGTGCAGCAGGACGACGGTCGGCCGCGCGGCGGCGGGCCGGTCGCCGCGCAGGTGCTGGACGTGGAAGCGGAGCCCGTTGGCGTCGACGTGCATCGCCGCTACACCCCCCGTCCGGCAGCCGCGCTCCGGTGCGCGTCCGTGGGGGACGGCCCGTCGGTTTGGGCGGCGATGTGGTCGACGAGGGTGCCGACGGTCATCCCGAGGATCTCGTCCATCTCCAGCTCGGCGAGGAACGCCATGAAGTCGACGCGGTCGCCGTAGCGTTCCTCGAGCTGTTCGGCGAGGGCGACGAACTCGATGCTCTCGATGGCGAGGTCGTCGTGGAACGAACTGCCGCGCTCGACGTCGCCCGCGATGAGGAGTTCGTCGCCGACGACCGCGACGAGCATCGCGGTGACCTCGGCGAGGATCACGTCGGCCCGCGACGGGTCCGCGGCACGCGGGCGGGACGGGGGCGCGGTACGGGTGCCGGTGGCGGTTTCGCTGGTCACGGGGACTCCTGGGGGGTGGTCGGGGCGGGGGCGGCGGCCGGCACGGTCCATGCGACGACGTAGCGGTCCGGCCCGTCCGCGACGACCCGGGTGCGCACGGTGTGCCCGCCGGACGGGCCGGCCAGCACGAGCGTGTCGCCGCCCGCGCGCACCACCCGCCACGCGCGGGGCCGGCCGGCCAGGCCGGTGCCGTCGGCTTTTCCGGCGGCTTCCTTCGCGCACCAGAACCGCACCAGCCACGCGGTGCGCGCGGCGGGGTCGCCGTCGGCGAGATCGGCGAGCAGGGTCCGCTCGTCGTCGGTGAGGGCGGTGCGGGCGACCGCGTCGGGCAGGTCGGCGAGGGTCTCGACGTCGATGCCGACGGGGCCGCGGCCGGCCAGCGCCACGGCGATGCGGTCCTTGTGCGCGAGGGAGATGTGCGGCAGTGCCGGGCTGTCGGAGGGCGGCAGGTCGGGATCGTCGGCGACCGGGATGCGGCTCACGGCGGGCTGCCCGCCGTCGAGATTCCGCACGTGGATCTCCGCCGGGTACATCGGCCCTTCGCCGCGTGCCCACAGATATCCGCGTGCGGCGTCCTTCGCGGCGATCCGGCCGAGCAGCCACCCGGCCCGGGCCCGCGGCGGCACGGAGGCGAACTCGGCACGTTCCGCGGCGTCGAGGTAGCGGCGCATCACCAGCTCCTGCGAGGCCGCGTCGGGCCACCGGGTGCGCACCAAGTACCAGCCTTCGGGCTGCGGTTCGCCGACACCGGTGGTGTGCGGCGTGAACTTCATCGGCCACACGCGTTCGTCCGCGGCGAACCGGCGGTACGTCCAGCCGGTCAACCGGGCCCGCAGCAACCCGTCGACGGAACCGCGGAGTTCGACGTCGCCGCGGACCGTGGTGGCGGTGACGTCGCGGATCCGCGCGGTGGCGGCGAGCCGGTCCCCGGGCGCGGGCGGCGGCCCGTACAGGTGGACGTGGTCGACGGAGACCGGGAAGACGAGCCGGTCGGTCGGCAGCTTCACCTGCATCCAGTGGCCGAGCAACTGCCCCGCGGCATCGAGCAGCGCCCCGGGCGCGGGAAGGCAGCGCAGCACGCCGCGGATGCCGTCGTCGGCGATCGCGGTGATCTCGTCGACGCCCGCGAACCCGGGGCCGTGGAACATCCACCGGCCCGCGTACAAGTCGGCCGCCCGCACGGGGGCCGGGCCTTCGCCGGTCAGCGGGGTGTCGTCGCCCGGCTCGGGCGGGCGCGGCCGCGTGCCGAGGACGACGACGGTCGTGGTGTATCCGGAGATGGACACCTGCACGCGGTCGGCGTCCAGACGCGCGGCGGTGACCTCGGCGTCGGTCGGCGGCGCTACGGGCAGCCAGCGCAGCGCCCGGACGTCCTGGTAGCCGGTGACGACCCGCCCGGGCACGAGTGCCCGGGCGGCTTCCCCCGCGAGGTGCAGGAGCGTGGTCATCGGGACGACCGGGAAGCGGTCCGACGCGTCGGGCCAGCGGTCGTGCTGCTCGTAGATGCAGTGGTCGGCGACGTAGGGGAGGGTGCGCAGGGAGAACTCCTGGCGTCGGGTGAGACGGGGCATGGGGTGGTTGGCGGCAGAGCGGTGGGCCGGGGCGGCGGGGCCGGGCGTGGGCGTGGTCGGGCCTGTGGGGCGTGAGGGGGCTTGAGGCGCGGGGGTGTTCGGGCCGTGCGGGGCCGCGGCGGCCGGGCCCGAGGCGCGCGGGTGCATGGCCGGGGCTGTGGGGCGGGAAACGCCTTGCCCGGATTGCGTGGCGACAACGGTCGGCGGCCGGAGGGCCTCGGTGGGCGGGACCGTCTGCGGGTGCGGGTGCGGGTGCGGGTGCGGCGGGGCCGGGGCTCGGTTCGCCCAGGCCTGGCGGGCGCGGGTGGCGGCGTCCCCGGCCTCGTTGAGGATCGCGGCGAACGCGGCGAGGACCGGATTGCCGAGGTCGGCGGCGCCGGACGGAACGGCTGAGGAGGGACCGGTGCGGGTCCGCGGGCCGGTCGGTGCCGACGCCGCGTCGACGAGGGGGACCGGGGGAGTGCGTGTGCTGCCGGTGCCGGGATGCCCGGTGCCGCGGCGCGGCGCGGCGGGGTGCGGCCCTGCGGGGCCGGGAGCCGCCAGGGTCGGGACCGTCCCGGGCCGGACCGCCGCGGACGGTCCGGCGGCCGTCGCGAGTGCGGTCGGATCGAGGCGGATCAGGGGCGATCCGAGGTTCAGCCGGACCGCCGGCACCGGACGGCGGCGGGAGGCGGCCGACCCGGGTTGTGCCGCCACCGCGGCGGCGATGCTCGAGGCCGGCCCCGGGCCCGTGGCCGTGCCCGCGTCGGCGCGCGACTTCCCGGCGGCGGTTGTCGCCGCCGAAGTCGGCGCCGCCTCGTACCCCTCCGTCCACAGCGCCGCCGCCACCGCCGCGATTCCCGCGAGCCCCGGCCGTCGGGTGCCGTGCGCGGAGACCGTGAGGATGTCCGCGCCGGGCAGCGCGTCGTCCACGAAGCCGCCGAGGCTGCCCGCGCCGACCTGCACGAAGGCGCGGACTCCGGTGTCGTGCAGCCGTTCCGCGAGTGCCCCGAACCGGACCGGTTCCAGCAGGTGGCGGATCGTCAGCTCGCGTACCGCGCCCGGCTTCTCCGGGAACGGGGCGACGGTGGTCGCGGACCAGACCGGGACCCGGCCGGTGCGCAGCGGCAACTTGTCGAAGGCGGCCCGGACTTGTGCCACGTACGGTTCCCACATCGGGGTGTGGAAGCCGGACCGGAACGGCATCTCCTGCCCGAGGACGCCTTCGCCGCGCAGCCGCTCCAGGACTCGGGCCACGGCGTCTTCCGGTCCGCAGACCACGCACTGGTGCGGACAGTTCTCGTGGGACACGACGACCCCGCCGACGGCCGCGCAGGCCGCGGAGGCGCGGGGCGCGCCGCAGGCGACGGCCGCGTACACCAGGTCGGGGACGGCGACCGAGCCTGGGCCCAGCGAGCCGAGGAACACGTCGAGCGCGCTGTCCGGGTACATCCCGGCGACGACCATCGCGGTCCATTCGCCGACGCTGTGTCCGGCGAGCACGGCGGGCCGGATGCCGAGCCGGCCGAGGGCGGCGGTCAGCAGCCGTCCGGCGCCGAGCGCGTCGAGGGCGCGTCCGACGATGTCGTCCGTTCCGAGGCCGGACGGCAGCGGCAGGCCGAACGCGTCGGCCACGTCGTCCAGCTCTGGCTGGAGGCCGGGTTCGAGACCCGGGAACAGGAAAGCCACCGTGCCCGGCCGGGCGGCGTGCGGGCCGAGGAGCGGGCGCGGGGTGAACCACAGGTCGCTGCGGCCGCGCCAGGGCTCGCCGCGGGCGAGGACGCGGCGGGCCAGGTCGATCCGTTTCGGCGTGGGGTTGAGCAGGGCGAGGCGGCAGGCGCCTCGGCCCGGGTCGGGCGGCCCTTCGGGGCGGTCGCTGCGGGCCGCGGAATCGGCGTACTCGGTGAGGCGCAGCGCCAAGGCCGCCGTGCTGTCGGCGGCCAGCCGCAGGACGGGCACGGCGGCGAGCGGCGCACCCGCGGCCTCGGACACCATCGACGCAGCGGTTTCGGACGCGTCCCCGAGCCGCCCCGCCCCCGTCGGCAGTGCCGCCGCCCGGCCCGCGGGCGGCTGTTCGACGACGACGTGGGCGTTGACGCCGCCGAAGCCGAAGGCGTCGATCCCGGCGCGGCGTACCGGCGCGTCCCAGGGTTCCGCCGCGTCGGTTACCCGCATGCGGGTGCGGGCGAGGGCGGGGTGGGGTGCGTCGACGTGCAGCGTGGGCGGCAGGACGGCGTGGTGGACCGCGTACACGGCCTTGAGCAGTCCGGCCATGCCGGCGGCCTGCATGGCGTGGCCGATGTTCGACTTCACCGACCCGACGACCACGTCCGGTCGGCCCGTGGGCGGGCCGAACACGCGTGCCAGGGTCTCCAGTTCGATGCCGTCGCCGACCGGTGTGCCGGTGCCGTGGGCTTCCAGCAGTCCGAGGGCGTCGGGTGCGCGCGGGTCGAGGCCGGCCGCGGTCCAGGCGCGGTCGAGGGCGCGGACCTGGCCGTCGGCGAGCGGGCTCATGAGGCTGGCGGCCCGGCCGTCGCTGGAGATGCCGACGCCGCGGACGACGGCGTAGATGCGGTCGCCGTCGCGTTCCGCGTCGGCGAGGCGCTTGAGGACGACCGCGCCGGTGCCTTCGGAGATCAGCGTGCCGTCGGCGCTCCGGTCGAACGGCCGGATCCGCATCGCGGGGCTCAGCGCCCGCAGTTGCGTGAACACGCTCCACAGCGTCGCGATGTGGCAGTGGTGCACGGCCCCCGCGATCACCGCGTCGCAGCGGCCCGACGCGAGTTCCGCCACGGCGTGGTCGACCGCCAGCAGCGACGTGGCACAGGCCGCGTCGACGGTGTACGCGGGGCCGCCGAGGTCGAGCCGGTTCGCGATCCGCGACGCGGTGAAGCTCGGCACGAGGCCGATCGACGCGTCGGGCTGCTCCGGGCCGAGCGCGGCTTGGAAGGCGGTGCGTACCGCGGTCAGCCGTTCCTCGTCGAACTCCGGTGCCACGTCGCGGAGTACCGCGACGAGCTGGTGCGCGGTGCGGACCCGCTGGTCGAGGCGGGCGGTGGCGACGCCCATGTAGCCGCCGCGGCCGAACACGACGCCGACCCGGGAGCGGTCGGCCAGCCGGTCTTCGCCGCCCGCGTCGGCGAGGGCTTCGGCGGCGGTGCGCAGGGCGAGGAGCTGGTCGGGTTCGGCGCCGTCGACGGCCGACGGCATGATGCCGAAGCGGGTCGGCTCGAAGGCGGCGTACTCGTCGACGAATCCGCCTTTGCGGCAGTAGAACCGGTCGGCGTGCACGGGGCCGGTGGCGGCGCCGGGGGCGAAGTAGACGTCCGGGTCCCAGCGGTGCGGCGGGACGTCGGTGATGGCGTCCACGCCCTTGGCGACGTTCGCCCAGAACGCGGGGGCGTCGGGTGCGCCGGGGAACACCGCCCCGATGCCGACGATCGCCGCGTCGGTCGGCCGCGGCCCGCCGGTCCGGCGGGCGCGGTCGGCGGTCACCGGTGGTCTCCGGCGGGCGGCGGGCACAGGTAGGCGACGTGCGGGGCGGTGGAGCCGGACGCGAGTTCGGCGAGCAGGGCCGCCACGCCGGCGTCCGGGTCGATGAGGGGCATGCCGAGGCGCTGGTAGTGGCGTTCGAGTTCGGCGGTGACCATGCCGCCGCCGGACGCGGCCCACGGTCCCCAGTCGACGGACACGACGCGTTCGGCGACCGCGTCGGGCGCGCCGTCGGCGGCGGCACGGTGCCAGCGGCAGGCGAGGGTGTCGAGGGCGTCGTTGGCGGCCGCGTAGTCGGATTGCCCGCGGTTGCCGAACACGCCGGCGACGCTGCCGAACAGGGCGAGGAACGCGGGGAGTCCGGTGCCGTCCGGGCGGCCGCGCACCGCGTCGGCGAGGGTGTGCGCCGCGGCGACCTTGGTGGTGAAGACGCGGGCGAACGCGTCGTGCGACTTGTCGGCGAGGAGCCGGTCGTCGAGGACGCCCGCGCCGTGCACGATGCCGTCGAGGCGGCCGTGCCGCGCGTACACGTCGGCGACGACGGCGTGCAGGGCGGCCGGGTCGCGGACGTCGGTGGCGTGCAGGCGGACGGACGCGGCGTGCGCGCCGAGTTCGGCGAGCGTCGCGGCGACCTCGCGCCCGGCGAGGATGCCGGACACGGCCGTCTCGATCTCGGCGGGCTTCCCGAACCGGGCGGCGGCGAGCGCGGCCCGCAGCGCGGTCCGGTCGGGCGCGGCGGCGGTGGCGGGGTCTTCCGGGCCCGGGGCGGGGGTGCGGCCGACGAGTTCGATGTGGCAGCCGTACGCGCGGGCGAACCCGAGGGCGGCCTGCGCGGTGATGCCGCGTGCGCCGCCGGTCAGCAGGACGACGGAGCCGGGGCCGAGCGGCCGGGTGCCGGAGGGTTCGCCGGGGTCGGTGGGGGTGGGGCGTGCGTCGAGGACCCGGCGCAGCCTGGTGCCGGTGTCGAGCCCGACGACGACGTGGCCGTCGGGGCCGGCCGGGGGTTCGGCGAGCAGCGGCAGGAGCTGCTCGGCGAGGTGCGCGGGCTCGGCTTTCGGATCGAGGTCGACGACGCGGACGGCGGTGTCCGGGTATTCGCGGGCCGCGGTCCGCGCGAACCCGGCCAGCCCGAGCCCCGCGGCTCCGGCTGCCCGCGCGGCGGCGTCCCGGCCGAACGCGCCGCCGAAGCCGGTGGCGGCGAGCAGGGTGCGGACCCCGCCGCGGAGGGCGTCGCGCAGGAGCGGGAAGTCGTCGAGGACGACCGGGACGTCCTCGGCACGCAGGGCGCCCAGGTGGACGAGGACGTCGGGGACATCGCCGAGCGTGACCCCGGGCTCGGCGATCCTCACCCGGGCACCGCGGCGCTCCAAGAGCGCGGCGAGCGCGAGCGCGACCCCGTGCGGGTCGGCGACGAGGAGCACGGACCGGCCGGCGAGCGCGGCGTCGACGTAGGCGGGGTCGTGAGCGGGGGAGGGGAAGGCGACGAGGTCGACGGTGTGGCGGGTGGGGGGTTGGGGGGCGAGGGCCAGGGGTTCGGGGGTACGGGCGGGGTTGGCGTCGGGGACGGGGCCGGTGCCGGCGGCGAGGGCCGGGCTGGGGGCGTGGCCGGAGCCGGCGTCGAACGCGGAGCCCGTGGCGAGCGCGCCCGAAAGGCCGGAGCCGTGGACGTCCGCCGACGACTGGTCGAGGCTGTGGACAACCGTTCGCGCCCCACCCCCCGCATCCGGTACTTGGTTGGAGTGGGGACCCCCATCAAAAGTCGGATCATCCGACCGACTCGAAGCGCTGCCGCCCACCACCTCCCGGGCGTGCGCCACCAGCCCCTCCACGATCCCGCTGATCGTCTTCACCCGGGCCAGCCGCTCGACGAGCGCCTCGTCGAGCAGGTCCAGCCGCATCGCCAACTCGCCGATGATCTCCGTGCGTTTGATCGAGTCGACGGACAGGTCGGCTTCCAGGTCGAGGTCGGTGTCGAGCATCTCGCGCGGGTAGCCGGTGCGCGTGCCGACGATGTCCAGGACGGCTTCGAGCACGTCGTCCGTGCTCGGCAACGCACGGCTCGGCGCGGCAGGCGCGGCGGGTGCGGCGGGTGCGGACACGGGCCCGGGCGCGACGACCGCCGATTCGGCCGGGACCTCCCAGACCGGCTCCGGTTCCGCCGCGTAAGCCGTCGGCGCCGACGCCTCCGCGTACGCCATCGGCGCCGCGGTCTCCGAATACACCGGCTGCACCGCCCCCACGGGCGTCATCGGCGTCGCCCCGCCCCACACCGCGGGCTGAGGCACAGGCGACGTCATCGGCGGCGCGCCCAGGAAACCGAGCAGCACGTCCCGCTGCGCCGCGATCAACTCGCGCGTCCCGGCGAGGTAGGCGAGCACGGCGTTCTCACGGGGATCCGCGAACTCGGGGTATCGACCGGCCAAGACAGACTCCGAGGGAATCGGGAGGGACAGGGAAACAGGAGGGACGAGCGGCGACGCCGGATACGACCCGCCGGGGCCGAGGGGATTTGCGTCGCCGGAAGCCTCGGTCGCGGCGGTGACCGCAGGGCCGGGGGCGAGCCGCGGCGAACCCGGATACGGGGCGGTTCCGCCGGTCAACGGGTCGAACCGATCGCCGGGCCCACGCGCGTCCGGGCCGCCGCGCGGGTGAGCGCCGAGCTCCCGGCCGGGGCCCGCGGCGTGCCCGAACGCCGGATCCGCCCCCCGCATCGGCACCGGCTCCGCCACCCGGCTCCCCCGCGCCGGCCGCAACCCGCCCGCCACCGGCTCCCCGTCCGCCGTCCGCACGAGCTGACCGTCGACGACCCACCCGGGCCGCCGTCCCGGCTCGACGTCCGCGGGCGTGACCCGTCCCCGGGTCAGCTCCCGGACCGCGACCGGCACACCGCGTACCGCCAACTCCGCGCAGGCCGTCAGCAGCCGCCGGATCCCGGGCTCGCCCGCGACGTCGCACGCGACCGCCGTGTGCGGGCGGTCCCCGAGGATCGCTCCCACCATCCCGGTCAACGCCCGCCCCGGACCCGCCTCGACGAACACCCGCGCCCCGGCCGCGTACATCGCTTCGATCTCGTCGACGAACCGCACCGGCGCGGCGACCTGGCGGGCCAGCAGCCGCCGCACCGCCTCCGCATCCGGCGGGTACGGCTCCGCCGACGTGTTCGACCACACCGGGAACGACGCCGCCGCGAACTCCACCTCGTCGACCACCCGTGCCAGCGTCTCCGCCGCGCCCGCGATCAGCGGACTGTGGAACGCGCACGCGACCGGCAGCCGCCGCACCGAAATCCCGGCGTCCTCCAGCAGCGCCACCGCCGCGTCGACGCTCGCGGTCGGCCCGGAAACCACCGTCTGCTTCGGCGTGTTGAGGTTCGCGACCACCAGGCCCGGCAGCGCCAGAGCCCCGTCGGAACCCGCGCCGACCACCTCCGCGACCCGGTCCGCCCCGGCGGCCACCGCCGCCATCGCGCCGGGGTCGTCGCCCGTCGCGGCCACGATGGCCTCGCCCCGGGCCGCGCTCAGCCGCAGCAGCGCCGCGCTGTCGTACAGCCCGGCCGCCCACAGCGCGACCAACTCCCCGTAGCTGTGCCCGGCCGCCAACTCCGGCCGCACGCCGAGCCGGTCCAGCAACCGCGTCACCGCGACCGAAGCAACCCCCAATGCGGGCTGCGCCGTCCGGGTCTCCGTGATCCGCCGGTGCGCCGCATCGCGGTCCTCCGCGGTGAACGCCGCGGGCGGGAACATCGCCGCCACACACGACTCCGGCGCTTCGCCCAGCACGGCCCGCAGCCCGGGGAACGCGACGAACAAGTCCGCGGCCATTCCCGGCCGCTGACTGCCCTGCCCGGGATAGAGGAAGGCCACCTTCCCCGGCCCGTCCTCGTCGGTATGCCGCCGGAAGATCTCCCCGCGCGGATCCTCGGCCCCGTCCCGGGCCCGCGCCAGCTTGACGCGCAGGTCGTCGACATCGCCCGCCACCAACGCGATCCACACCGGCGCCCCGGCCGGCAGCAGATCCGCGGCGAACGCCGCCAGCCCCCGCAGGCTCCGGGGCCCGGCAGCATCCGCCGACGCCGCGACCTTGGCGAGCGCCGCCTCGGCGTCCTCCCGCGACGCGCCCGCGAAGCAGAACAGCTCCGCCGGCCACTCCGCCACCGCCGCGCTGCCCAGCAGGTCCGGGTCGTCCACCGGAACGGGCCCGGCATGCCCGGCCAGCACCGCATGGAAGTTCGTCCCGCCGAACCCGAACGCGCTCACCCCCGCCACGCGCCGCGCCGGGTCCGCCTCGGTCCACGGCCGCGATCGCGCGTCGAACGAGAACGGGCTGGTCTCGGCATCCCATGCCGTGTTCGGACGCTTCACATGCAGCGTCGGCGGACGCACCCCGTGGTGCACCGCAAGCGACGCCTTGATCAACCCGGCCAGCCCGGCCGCGCACTTGGTGTGCCCGATCTGCGACTTCACCGACCCCAGTGCACAACTCCCGGGCGCGGCACCGGCCTCCGCGAACACCGCGGTCAGCGTCTCCAGTTCGGTGCGGTCTCCGACCACCGTGCCCGTGCCGTGCGCCTCCACGAGGCCCACCGAGGCCGGCGACACGCCCGCGTTCGCGTACGCCCGTTCCAACGCCCGCCGCTGCCCCTCCGGCCGCGGCGCGGTCAGCCCCAGGGACCGCCCGTCGCTCGCCCCGCCGACCGCCTTGACCACCGCATAGACGCGGTCCCCGTCGCGCTCGGCATCCGCCAGGCGCTTGAGCACCAGGCACGCGGCACCCTCGCCCAACGCGATCCCGTCGGCCGCCCCATCGAATGCCGCGCACCGGCCCGACGGCGAAAGGGCGTGCACCGACGCGAACATCAGATAGTCGTTGATGCCGTTGTGCGTGTCGACGCCGCCGCACAGCACCATGTCGGCGCCGCCCTGCACGAGTTCCTTGCACGCCAGGTCCAGCGCGGCCAGCGAGGCCGCGCACGCGGCGTCGACGGTGTAGTTCACCCCGCCGAGGTCGAGGCGGTTCGCGATGCGGCCCGCGATGACGTTGGCGAGCACGCCGGGGAAGGAGTCCTCCGTCGGCATCGGCAACTCGGCGTCCAGGTCGGGCGGCAGCGCGCCGAAGTAGGCCGGGTACAGGGAGCGGAAGCCGTACGCCCCCGCCAGGTCCGTGCCCGCCTCCGCACCGAACACCACGGCCGTCCGCGAGCGGTCGAACTCGCGCCCGTCGCCGTACCCCGCGTCGTGCAGCGCCCGCGCCGCGACATGCAGCGCCAGCAGCTGCGCCGGTTCGATCGACCCCAGGGACGCCGGCGGAATCCCGTACGCCGTCGGATCGAACGGGATCCGCGGCACGAACCCGCCCCACTTCGACGGCGTGCGGCCGTGCGGATCACGCACCGCGTCCGGGTCGTAGTACAGATCGTGGTCCCAGCGCTCCCGCGGCACCTCGGACACGGCATCCGCGCCGCCCACGACGGTCCGCCAGAACCCGGCCGCATCCGCTGCCCCCGGGAACACGCACTCCATCCCGACGATCGCCACATCGAGCGGCTCGGCAGCAGAGCCCTCCGCCGCACCCAGCCCCAACCCGGCGGCTCGGGAAGCCAAGAACTCCACCGCTCCGTCGGTCACTTCCCGATGCAGCGCGGCGATGTCCGTGGTCGCGCCGCGCAGTGCCGCCGTCTGCCCGAGCATGAACATCCCGTCGCGCCGCTGCGTCGCGTCGTCGACCCGGACGAGGTCGGAGCCCGCGCGCCGCACGCCCTTGCTGGCGATACGCAGCCGCCCCAGGTTGAGCCCTTCCAGCTCGGCCCACATGTCGGTCGCGGGGACTCCCCGTGCCTCGAGATCCGCGCGGGCCGCGGCGAACGCCGTCACGAACGGCGTGTCCGCGCATCGCGTGGCGTGCCCCGGCGCGGTCTGCAGCAGCACGGTCTCGCCGCACTCGACCGCGGCATCCCGGAACCCGGGCAGGATCGCCCCGGCCGTCACCGCCTCGTCGGTGAACAAGTACGCCGTTCCCATCAACACCCCTACGCGGGCGCCGCGTTCGGTCAGCGGGGCGGACGCGGCGGCGACCATGGCCGCCGAGCGGGCGTCGTGGATGCCGCCCGCGAACAGCACGTCGAGGTCGGCCGCGCCGTGCTTGCGGGCGTGCCGGAGCAGCGCGTCGATCTGGGTCTCCCACAGCGGGAAGCTCGCCCGCGGCCCGACGTGCCCGCCGCATTCCAGACCCTCGAACACGAACCGCCTGGCTCCCGCCCGCAGGAACTGCTCCAGCAGCCCCGGCGACGGCACATGCAGGTACGTGGCGATCCCGGCGGCTTCGAGCGGCGCCGCCTGGTCGGGGCGCCCGCCCGCGATGAGCGCGTACGGCGGCCGCACCTCGGCGACCGCGGCCAACTGGCGCTCCCGCAGTTCCGGCGGCGCGAAGCCGAGCAGCCCGACACCCCACGGCTTGTCGCCCAGCCGCGCCGCCGTTTCGGCGAGCAGTGCGCGGACGGCGTCGCCGTCGAGCAATGCCAAAGCGAGGAACGGCAGTCCGTCGCCGGTGGCGACCGCCTCGGCGAACTCCGCCCGGTCGCTCACCCGGGTCATCGGGCCCTGAACGACCGGCAGCCGCGGGCGCCGCACGGCGGACGAGCCGCGCGGCTCGTCCCCCGCGGCGGGCGCCAACGCCCGCAGCCGCACGGCGGCCTCGATCGACTCGGCGATCGCCGTCCGGACCGCGGCGACCGCCCGCCCGGTCGTCCCGTACCGTTCCGCGAACCGCCGGGCCAGCGCGCCGTCCTGCCCCACCGGCAGCAGCTGCCGGTCGAGCCCGCGCGCCCCGAAGGCGGTCGCGATTCCGCCGGACGCCGCCGCGGTGTCGGCCAGTTCGCGCAACGGCAAACCCGGCCGGGTGAACACCCGGTGCCCGTCCAGCAGCGCGGTCTCGCCGCCGTCCATGGCCCGTAGTGCGGCGGCCACCGGGTCCGGCAAGGCCGCGGCGCACTCCGCGAGGAGTGCGAGCTGCGTGTCGAGGACGACGCCCTCCGCGCCGCCGGCGACCGCGGCCGCCGCGGTGTGCGGGCCGATGCCGCCCTTCGCCCACACCGGCAGCCGCAGCCCGGGATCGGCGGTCAGCTGCTGGAGCAGCACGAACGTCGTGGTGCCGCCGACCCGGCCGCCGGCCTCGTGGCCGACCGCGATCAGGCCGTCCGCGCCGGCGTCGCGCGCGGCGCGGGCTTCGGCGAGCGAGCCGACCTCGGCCAGCACGCGACGCCCCGGTCCGACGTCGGACACCGCCCACGGCGCGTCCGCGGCGAGCACCACCACGTCGGCGCCGTCCGGGAGTTCCGCCGGGACGAGCGGGCAGCCGCAGGGCACGCGCACGCCGAACGCCCGGTCGCGGCGCCGCGCCAGGACCGCGAGGGCGGCCCGGGCCGCGGCGGCGTCCCGGCCGAGGTCGACGACCCCCTGCGCCCCCGCCCGGTGTGCTGCCGCGGCCACCGCGGCGTTGGGCTCCTCGAACGGTCCGATCGCGAGGACGAGGTCGCGGCGGTCGGTCTGCGACGCCATGAATGCGGCTCCTTCCGGGGCGGGCGCGGCCGCCCGCCGGGCCCCGGAATATTCCGGGAAACGCCGGCGGGGACGCGGGCGGCGGGTCCTCGGGAAAATGCCGGAATACTCGGCCCGAACACCCGGGAATCGACTGCGGAAGCGATGGTGCGCGATATCCGGAACGTCGCCTTCCCGGGGTCGGCGGAAAAACGGAATTGCCTGTCCCGGTCGGGCTCGCAGTATCGTGCGGGGGCCGCCGAGGGGTGTCAAGGCGCATTGCAGGCCTGGGGAGACGTCGGCCGACCGCGGGGCCGGTGGCCCCCCGGCGCCGCGCCCCACCTGACCCGGCTCGCCGGTGACGAGGCCGATAAGGTGCGGAAACGTACGCTGAGCTGGCGGAATGCGGCCCGGACCATACGCATGCGTATGTAACCGTTCCGGTTGCGGAGCGCCGTACCGCACAGCAGTCGCGGCGTGCGGCCCGCGATCTATGCATTCCGGGCATCGTTCGTTGCCGAAAAGGACTGCCGGGCCCGCCGGGGTTTCCCCGCGGCGCACCGAATCCGCGCAGGTGGGACGGCTCGGCGAACCCCACCCGAGCATCCGGTAAAGGAGACGGGAATTCCCGGAAAACGGTTCTCCGTGGGCCCCGGCGGGTTAATCTGCGGGCGTGACTCTGCAGCAGCTGCGCTATCTCGTCGCCATCGCCGACCACGGCACCATGACCGCCGCCGCCGAAGCCCTGTACGTCGCGCAGTCCGCGCTGTCCCGCGCACTCAAGGCCCTGGAGCACGAACTCGGCGCCGAACTCCTGGTCCGCGACGGCCGCACCGTGCGGCTCAGCGGCGAAGGCAAGCGCGTCGTCCGCCTCGCCCGGACCGTCCTGGAGACCGTGGGCGCCATCGAGGACGTCGGCCGCGCCGCCGTCGCCGCCCGCACCCACGGCGTCCGCGTCGCCACCACCCCCACGCTCGCCGTCGACCTGACCGGCCGCGTCATCCCCGCCTTCGAGGACCTGGCCCCCGAGGTCGCCGTCGACGTCGCGCGCTGCGGCGACCGCGAAGGCGTGTTCGACGCGGTCCGCACCGGCGACGCCGCCCTCGGCCTGGTCGACGTGCCGGTGCCCGACGACCTGCGCGCGCACCCCGTGGCCGACCACGAAGTCGTCCTGGTGTCGCCGCCGTCCGAAGACCTGCCCGACCCGCTGCCGCTGGACGCCCTGGACGGGATCAGGCTCGCCTTGCCGACGCGCGGCAGCGGACGCCGCTGCGAGATGGAGGCGATGTTCGCCGCGCTGTGGGTGCGGCCGGTGCCCGCGGTGGAGAGCGACGACCGGGTGCACTGGATCGCGTCCGTGCTCAACGGCGAAGGCTCGATGCTCTGGTACCGCACCATCGCCGAAGCGGTGTTCGGGGAGTCCGCCGCCATCCGGTCGTTCAGCCCGCCGCTGGTGCGCTCCGTCGCGCTCGTCCACGCCTCGGCCGAACCCTCGGGCCCGGCGCGGACGTTCCTGGAGTTCGCGCGACTCGCGGGCATCGACGACGACACGTGACACCCGGAGGGGGGAAGCACCGCGGGTGGGGAACCGGAATCGGCTCCCCACCCGCGGGTGTTGCGTGCATCGGCCCGGACCGGTGCCGATCAGTACGTGATCAGCGGAACCAGCGGCGCGGATGCCGGGCGAACATGTAGCCGCCGACGCCCAGCAGCATCGCGGCGATGCCCGAGCCGACCGTCCAGACCCACCGGCCGGTGGTGCCGGACAGCCAGCGGTCGTCGCCGTTGTCGAACCCGTCCATGGTCACCTTGCGGGTGTCCGCGACCTGGCCCGGCTGCAGCACCTGCCCGCCGCGCGTGATCGGCACCAGCGGCGCCTTGAGCGCGTCGTCCTGCCCGGCGTCGGGGCCGATGTCGCCGCCGCCCTCCGCGGACAGTTCGAGCGTCACGTCGACCTTGAGGCCGACGTCCTTCTGCGACAGGTCCGTCGCCGCGACCCGCACGTAGTACGTGCCCGGCAGCGGGTCGGACGCCCACGCCTCCGACCACGGCCGGACCGTCCGCGGCCCGCAGTCCAGCTTCACCTCGGTCGCGGCCGGCGCCGCCGCGTTCTGCGGATGGCCGGTCGCGCACGGCTGGTGGCGGCGTATGCCGTCGAACACGTCGACCCGCCACGTCGACGCGGCGGAGCGCTGCGTCGGGAACTTCAGCGTCACCGTCGCGGTGACGTCCTGGCCCGACAGCGCCGGGAACGACCAGTACATGTACTCGCCGGTCGACGCGGTCGCGGTCGACGTCGAGTCCATCTCGGCCTTGCCCGCGGTGAGGAACGACGTCCCCGGAGCCGCGCCCTTGCCCGAACCGGACGAACCCGAAGAGGAGTCCGTCGAGGACGCCGCCATCGCCGGCGTCGCCGCCAGCGTCAGTGCCGCGGCCGCCACGGCGGCCCGTCGGAGCGTACGCGTGAACGAGCGCATCACACAGCCCTCCGCATGCCCGCGAAGAAGCGGACGATCCAGCCGAACAGCAGACCGCTGAGCAGGCCCACGCCCGCCAGCACGCCCAGGAAGATCCAGCCGCGCCCGAGCCCGTGCGTGTCCGACGCCTGCGCGTCCGACGCCGCCACCAGGTCGACCAGAAGCTCGACCGGCATGCCCGGGGTCTTCGCGACCCCGCCCGCCGGGACGTTGAACGCGGTGCTCACCATCAGGCAGGTGATCTTCGCGTCCTTCGCGTCCGGGGTGTCGTCGCCGTGCTTCGGCAGCGAATAGCGCAGGCCCGCGGACTGGAGGTCCATCCGGCCGCTGCCCGCGTCCGTGTAGCGCGCCAGGTCCCGGCCGTCGTCGGTTACGGCGGTGATCGTCACGTCGTAGTCGCGCGCCACCGCGCGGTCGAGGCCGACCGTCGCCGACGCGCGCAGCTCCTGACCGGGCAACTGCGGCACCTTGTACCAGAGGTGCTGCTCGAACTCCTCGCGGTCGTTGTAGACGCCCGGGCCCAGCAGCGGCGCGTCCGCGCAGCCGTTCGGGCTGCCGTGCACCGGCGTCGGCGTCGTCACCTCGGCCGCGGTCACCACCGCGCGCTGCACCAACTGCTGGACGCGCTGCGAGAGTTCGGAGGCGTTGTTGGCCGACGTGTAGGTCCCGCCGGTCGCGCCCGCGATGCACGACAGCTGCTCGCGCGTCTTGTCGTCCGGCACCAGGCCGAGCGTGTCGATGACCAGGTTCAGGCCCTGCGCGGCGAGTTCACGCGCGACCTGGCACGGGTCCGGCGGTGCGCAGGAGTCCTCGCCGTCCGTGATGAGGATGATGCGGCGGCTGCCCTTGTCGTTGCCGAGGTCCTCGGCGGCCTTGCGCAGCGTCAGGCCGATCGGCGTGTAGCCGGTCGTCGGACGCTGCGCCGCGACCGCGACCTTCATCGCGCCCTTGTCCGGCTTTCCGACCGGCGCGAGCTGCTGGGTCTCCTGGCAGCCGGCCTGCTGGTTGTTCCCCGGGTTGCCTTGGCCGAGCACCCGCAGACCGACCAGCGCCTCGTTCGGCAGCGCGTCCAGGATCTCGTTGAACGCCTTCTTGGCCGCGTCGATCCGCGTCTGCCCGCCGGCGTCGTTCTTGTTCATGGACCCGCTGAGGTCCAGTACCAGGTCCACCTTCGGCGGCGGCGCGTCCCCGTTGTCGGGGTCGGCTATGGCCGGAGTGGCCCCGCCGAGCGCCGCGACCACGAGCAGAGTGCCCAGGCCCGCCGCGATCCGTCGTTTCCATGATGTCGTCACGGGGGAGGATCCTACGGATCATCACCACCCGCCCGCTGAGCGGCGGATGCCCCTGCGCCGACACGAACGCCCGTGCCGCACGCTTGATGTCGGCAAAACCTGTGCCTACGGCCGCAATTGTCATGGTTTTGCTGCGGGGCGCCGAGGCAGCCACGCCGGCACGCTTGCCTTGTACTCGTCGTACTCGGCACCGAACTGCCGGGACAACGTGCGCTCTTCGTATCCGCGCACGAACGCCGCGAAAAGCACGCACAACCCCGCGGCGTAGCCGAGCAGTACCGGTCTCCACAGCAGAGCCGCTTGGCCGACGACCACCGCGACGACGGCGAGATACATCGGATTGCGGACGTAGCGGTACAGCCCGCCGACGACCAAGTGCGCGGTGGGCGCCACCGGCGCCGGGGTGCCCGACCCGTCGGCGACGAACCGGCCGAACGCGTGCACGAGCACCGCCCCGGCCGCCGCCGGCATCACCGCCGCAGGTCCGCGCACCAACCACCACGCCCCGTCCGCGTGACCGGCACGCCAACCGGTCAACGCCCACGGCACCACGCCCGCCACCACACCGGGTGCCACCGCGAAAAAGAGGGAACTGCCGGCGGCGGCACTGATTTTCCTCATGACGAGAGGGTGTCGGATTCCGGGCGTGCGGGACAGGGATTCGCGTGCGCGCGGCCCGCGGTCCGGCTGCGACCCGGGGTCCGGCCGCGCCGCCGGGTCGGCCGCCGTCGATGGCGCGGGTGGTTTCCCGAGCCTCCATGCGTGTCTGCCCCGACCGCTGCCCGCAAGGCCCATAGCGTCCCCGCATGGAGCTTGATCGGCGCAGTGTTCTGAAGGGAGCCGCCGGGGTGGCGGCCGGGGTTGTGGCGACCGGGTGCGGGGACGGGGGTGACAAGAGTCCGGCGGCCGGCGGATCGCCGACCGCGGGGAGTGCCGCGGCGCCGTCCGGTGCGGCCCCGAGCGCGTCGGCGGCGGCGCCCGTGCGGCTGCCGGCGGAAGTGGGCCGGGCGGCGACCGGGCGCGCCGAGGTGGCGCTGACGTTCCACGGCCAGGGGGAGCCGGGCCAGGTCGAGCGGCTGCTGGGTGCCGCCGAGCAGGGCGGCGCGAAGGTCACCGTGCTGGCGGTGGGGGCATGGCTGGGGCAGCACCCGGCGATGGCGCGGCGGGTGCTGGACGGCGGGCACGAGCTGGGGAACCACAGCGAGAACCACCTCGACATGCCGGCGATGGGCGAGGCGGAGGTCTACCGGGAGATCGAGGGGTGCGCGACCCGGCTGTCGGCGCTCACCGGGTCGATCGGGCGGTGGTTCCGGCCGTCCCAGACGCAGTACGCGGACGACGTCATCAAGGCCCAGGCCGCGCGTGTGGGGTACCCGACGGTGCTGTCGTACAGCCTGGACTCGCTCGACCACACCGACCCCGGCGCGGCGGCCGTGACCCGGAACGTGCTCGGCCACGTGCGGGCCGGGGACGTGGTGAGCCTGCACTGCGGGCACGAGGGCACCATCACCGCGCTGCCGGAGATCTTGGCGGGATTGCGCGCCCAAGGCCTGCGGCCGGTGACCGCGTCGGGGCTGTTCGCTCCGACGGGTGCCTAGCGCGGGCGCGCCGCCGCCGGGGGACGTTCACTGGGAGAAGCAGACCGCGCACGCTCCGGAAAGGCCGGAGCGTGTGGCGTGGTTTTGTCGGTCAACAGCCGATGAGACAGCAAGAATCGTCGTCAAGCCCACTTGAAACCGAAGATTCTCCGGATTTATGATTCCCTAACGAGAATCTGTCGGTTTCCTTGCGAGGGGTCATGGTCACACCTACGACGCTGCGGCCCACGCGGGCGCACACCACCGAGTCGCCGCCGGCCGCCGCCCACCCGGCGTGGCCGAAGCTCAAAGCGGCCGTCGCCGAACTGCGCACGATGCAGTCGGAGGACGGTTCGCTCGACACCGCGGCGCAGGATCCGGACACCGCGCGCGCCCTGGTCGCGGACATCACCGCGGCGATCGGCGAGCTTGCCGAGCTGCTCCCGCACGACCGGGACTACCTCGACGCCGTGGTGCGCGACTTCGGCGGGTGGGCCGACGGCGGGTTCGGCGTGCCGGACTTCCTCGACGCGCTGCTCGCCTTCCGCCCCGAGCGGGCCCGCCGCGACGGGCTGGAGCACTTGGTGGTGTTCCCGATGTACACGCAGAACGGCAACCCGGCGCGCAACGTCGAGGCCGTGCTGGTACGCGTGGTCTGGCCCGAGTGGCTGGCCGCCCTGGAAGCCGAGCGGTACGACAACCCGATGTTCGTGCCGATCGCGTTCGAGGACTTCACCGACGGCTACGACACCGACTCGGCGGTGCTCTTCCCGGAGACCGTCGCGGTGCGCGAGGTGCCGCGGTTCACCTGGGGCGGGATCTTCTGCGACCGCGAGGCAGCGCGCTTCCGCCGGGTCACCGCCGCCGCTGCCGACAGCCTGGGCCTGGAGCTGCCCGGCTACGCGCAGGAGCTGATCGGCGACCAGGCACTCGCGCAGGACGCGTTCGTGCTGTGGGACCTGATCCACGACCGCACGCACTCCCGCGGCCACCTGCCGTTCGACCCCTTCATGATCAAGCAGCGGCAGCCGTTCTGGATGTACGCGCTGGAAGAGCTGCGCTGCGACCTCACCGCGTTCCGCGAGGCCGTCGACCTGGAGAAGCAGGGCGTGGCCGCGGCCCGGCACGTGCAATTCGCGGTGTTGGCCGACCGGTTGTTCCGCTTCCCGGTCACCGGCGGGCGGGTGCGCAACTACGACGGGCTCGGCGGGCAGCTGCTGTTCGCGTACCTGCACAAGGCGGGTGCGGTGGAGTGGCACGACAACAAGCTCACAGTGGACTGGCCGAAGGCCACGCAGACGGTGATCGCACTCGGCGCCGAGGTCGACGAGCTGTACCGGCAGGGCGTGGACCGGTCGAAGGTGGCGCACTGGATCGCCGCGTACGACCTGGTCACCGCCTACGTGCCCGCGCATCCGGCGTCGGTGTGGGCCAAGGGCCCCGACGCGCTGCCGCTGGACGGCCCGCCCAAGGGCCTCGTCGACGCGGTGCTGCCCGACGAGTTCCCGCTGAGCATGTTCTACGAAGGCCTCAAGCGCCGGCTCGCGTCGGTGATCGCCTCGACCCGCGGCATCGTCGGCGACGCCGCGGCGTGACCCGGCACGCACCGAACTCAAGACGTGCCGCACGAGAACCGAGAGAGAACGGTATGACTTCCGAATTCCCGGCCGCTCCCGACGTCCGTCTCCTCCCCGAAGGCTCGGTGATCGCCGTCGCCGGCGCGGGCGGCCCCGCCGGTCAGGCCGCCGTGGCGCGGCTGACGAAGGCGGGCGCGATCGTCGAAGCGGCGGACGCGAACCAGGACCGGCTCGACGCGTCCGTCGCGCTCGCCGCCGACGCCCGCGCCTACGGCAAACTCGTCGACCTGACCGACCCCGCGGACACCCGCCGGTGGGCCGAGGAGGTCGAACGGCGGCACGGCCGGATCGACGGCCTCGTGCACCTGGTCGGCGGCTGGCGCGGCGGCAAGGTCTTCGCCGACAACACGCTCGAGGACTGGGACTTCCTGCACAAGCTGCTCATCCGCACCGTGCAGAACACCTCGCTGGCCTTCCACGACGCGCTCGCGCGTGCCCCGCACGGCCGGTTCGTGCTGATCTCCGCGACCGCGGCCGGCAAGCCCACCGCGGGCAACGCCGGCTACGCGGCGGCGAAGGCCGCGGCCGAGGCGTGGACGCTCGCGATGGCCGATTCGTTCCGCAAGGCCCGCACCGTCGGGACGCCGCGCGAAGATGGGGACGCGGTGGATTCCGACGGCCCCGCGGCCGCGATCCTGGTGGTCAAGGCCCTCGTGTGGGACGCGCTGCGTGCCGAGAAGCCCGACGCCAAGTTCCCCGGCTACACCGATGTGGCCGACCTCGCCGAGGAAATCGCCGCCCTGTGGGACCGCCCCAACGACGACGTGAACGGAAAGCGCCTGTGCCTGACGCAGTAACCCCGGAGACCCCGGCAACCTCCACCCGCACCGCCGCCGAGGAGGACCAGAACCGCGGCCCGGAGTACACCCCCATACCGGCGACGTCCGCGGTACGCCACCACGACCCGGGCGTCCGCGGCTTCGCCAGCGACAACTACGCCGGCGTGCACCCGGAGGTCCTCACCGCCGTCGCGCTGGCGAACGGCGGCCACCAGGTGTCCTACGGCGAGGACGCCTACACCGCGCACCTCCAGGACGTCTTCCGCGCGCACTTCGGCCCCACCGCGCACGTCTACCCGGTCTTCAACGGCACCGGCGCCAACGTCGTCGCGCTGCAGGCCGTCACCGACCGGTGGGAATCGGTGATCTGCGCGGACACCGCGCACATCCACGTCGACGAGTGCGGCGCCCCCGAGAAGGTCGGCGGGCTCAAGCTGCTGCCCGTCCCGACCCCCGACGGCAAGCTCACCTCCGAACTGGTCGACCTCCAGGCGTGGGGCTGGGGCGACCAGCACCGCGCCCAGCCGCGCGTCGTGTCCCTCGCGGAAAGCACCGAACTCGGCACCGTCTACACGCCCGAGGAGATCGCCGAGATCTGTCGGCACGCCCACGACCGCGGCATGCTCGTGCACCTGGACGGTGCGCGGCTGGCCAACGCGGCGGCGACGCTCGGCGTGCCGCTGCGCGCGCTGACCACCGACGCGGGCGTGGACGTGCTGTCGTTCGGCGGCACCAAGAACGGCCTGATGTTCGGCGAAGCCGTCGTCGTGCTGAACCCGGACGCGGTCAAAGGCATCGACTACCTGCGCAAGCTGTCCATGCAGCTCACCTCGAAGATGCGGTTCCTGTCCGTGCAGTTCGAGGCGCTGCTGGCGGGCGACCTGTGGCTGCGCAACGCCGGGCACGCCAACGCGATGGCGACGCGGCTGGCGGACGCGGTGCGCGGCGTCCCGGGCCTGGAGATCACCCGGCCGGTGCAGTCGAACGCGGTCTTCGCGGTGCTGCCGCGCGAGGCGACCGAGCGGCTGCAGAAGCGGTTCCGGTTCTACACGTGGAACGAGCACACCGGCGAGGTCCGCTGGATGACGTCGTTCGACACCACCGAGGCGGACATCGACGCGTTCGCGGCCGGGATCCGCGAAGAACTCGGCTGACCCGGCGCATCGGAGCGTGCCGCGGGACGGCCCCGGCCGGCGGGTCAGCCGGTCGGGGTCAGCTCCAGGCCGACGGTGCCCGTCCGGCCGCGGCGCAGCACGCTGGCCTGCACGGTCAGCCAGCCGGTCAGGCCGTACTTCTTCTTGATGAGGCGGCGCACGCGTTCGCCTCCCGCGTCGTCGAGGACGCGGCCGGTGCCCGCGACGCCGGACGACAGCGGGGCGCCCTTGAACGTGCATTCGGCGAGTTCGACCCGCGGGTCGTTGCGCAGCCGCCGCACCTTGGCCGTGCCGGTCACCGTCCACACGACGAGCGACGCACCGTCGCGGGCCACCCAGACGGGGGTGGGCACCGGGCTGCCGTCCTTGCGGTAGGTGGTCAGGAGCAGATACTTCGCCGCACCGAGCCGGGCCACGTGCCGCTCGATCTCCGCCGGGTCCAATGCCATGAGCGGAACCCTACGCCGTTAGGCTCCCCTCATGGACCCTGCCGCGATCTACAAGCTCCTGCCCGCGGAAGAGTGGGAATCCGCCCAAACCGCAGGCGTGTTCGCGGGGTCCGAGGTGGACGCGCGGGACGGGTTCATCCACTTCTCCACGGCCGCCCAGGTCGAGGAGACCGCACGCCGGCATTTCGCCGGACGGACCGGCCTGACCCTCCTCGTGGTCGACCCCGCGGCACTCGGCCCGGCCCTGCGCTGGGAGGTGTCGCGCGGCGGCGCGGAGTTCCCCCATCTGTACGCCGGACTTCCGGTGGCCGCCGTCACCCGCGCGGTGGAACTCTCCGACGCGCTGCTCGGCCGGGACGACGGCCCGGCGCGTGCCGTCGCCGCGGCCCTCGACACCCTGCGGCAGGGCTGACCCGGGTCCGGACCGACCGGGGACCGGACTGATCGGGCTGATCGGGCTGATCGGGGCGGGCGCTCGTACCCGGTGCCCCCGTTGCGCCGGCCGGGTGGATCCGGCCGCGCGCCCGTTTGGTTTCCCGGGCCGGGTGGGACAGCCAAGCGCATGACCTGGCCCAAGACCGTGCAGGCCGTGCCGCGCCGGGCGGGGTGCTAGCGGTGCCCCGCGGCGACATCGCCTCCCTCGTCGCCGAAGCCGTCGCCCACGCGGACGTGCGCTGCGGGCGGCCGCCCGCGCACCCCGACGCCGCGGCCGCGGCCATCGAGACCCGCCTGTGGGCGCAGCGCGTCGGCCTGCACCCGGCCGCCGAAGGCGGATCCGTGGACCGCACCTTCCCGACCGCACCCGTGGCCGACGCCCTGCACGACGCCCCGCTCGGCGCGCTCCGCATCGCGAGCCTGTTCGCCGCGTGGCTCGGCGTGCTCACCGAACGCGCCGAGGCGTCCGGCTGGGAACCCGCCTACACCGCCTCCCTCGTGGGGGTCCTGCGCGACGGCTACACCACCGGTGCGGACGCGCTGCACTTCGCGCTGACCGACCTGTACGAGCGGATCACCGTCCTGGACGGCGCCGCGCTGCTGCCCGAACTCGCCGACGCTCTCGACCGGCACGCGGGCGCCTGCCGCCGCGAGCAGGAGTGGCGGGCCGCCGACACCGTGCCGCCGCTCGCCGAGTTCCTCGACAACCTGGCCGACCGCACCCCGCTGCCGCTGTACGCGACGCTGCACCGCCTGGACCCGCGGCTCGGGGGACCGTCCGGGCCGCCCGCGCCCGGCGTCGCGCCCCTGCACGAACTCGCCGCGCTGCTCAGCGGCGTCGACGCCGACCTGGCCGGCTACCGGCAGGCCGTCGAGACCGGGCGCCTGACGCTGGTCGCGGTGCTGATGCGGGAGTACGGCTATTCGGTACCCGCCGCGTTCCAGAGCGGCATGGTGCTGTTCGGCGCCTGGAAGACCCAACTCGACCACGGCATCCGGGAGATCGAACACCTGACCGGCGTCCCGGCGAGCACCGTCCGGCAGGCTCACGCGGCCTGCGACTGGGCGTGCGCGCTGCACCGCCGTACCGCCGCGCTGGCCCGCGGCGACGCCGCCGCGATGTCCGCGGCCGCGGCCGTGGGCTGAACCGCCTGGTCCCCGGCCGGCTGTCCGGCCACCCGTCCGGTCGCTCGACCGGCCACCCGGCCGGCCGTCCGGCACCGAAATCCCGTGACCGTCCGCCGGGGAGACGCTCGTGAACGTGCACATCACCGCCGACGACGCCCGCATCACCCTGCTGTGGATGCTCGTCGCGTTCATCGCGACGTTCGCCATCACCCGGCTCGTCGTGCACCTGATCCGGTCGGGGCGCGGGCCGTTCGGCAACGTCGAGGTCGGCAGCGTGCACGTGCACCACCTGGTGCCCGGCATCTTCCTGATGATGATCTCCGCGACGATCGGCTTCACCCTCGACCCGCACGGCGTCGGCCACATCGTCACCGCCTGCGCGTTCGCCGTCGGCGCCGCGCTCACCCTCGACGAATTCGCGCTGTGGCTGCACCTCGACGACGTGTACTGGACCCAGGAGGGCCGCCAGTCCGTCGACGCCGTCGTCTACGCCGCGGGGCTCGGACTGTTCCTCTTCGTCGGCTCCAACCCGTTCTCGCCCGACAAGGGGGAGAGCCGGGGCGGGTGGGCGGTGTCGATCGTGATCACCCTGGTCTTCGCCCTCATCGCGGTGTTCAAGGGGCGGTACTTCCTCGGCGTCGCCGGAATCGTCGTGCCGTTCCTCGCGCTCGTCGGCGCGCTGCGCCTCGCCCGGCCCCACTCGCCGTGGGCCCGCCGGTTCTACAAGCCCGGCAGCGCCAAACTCGCCAAGGCGGAAGCCCGCGCGGCACGGCGCGCGGGGGACCGGGCGCAGCGGTGGATCAACGCCATCGCGGGACGCCCGGACCCGCCGTCGGAGCCGCCGAAGCCGCCCGCCGACGGCACCTGACCGCCGACAGCACACGACCGGCGGATCACGTGACCGGCGGGATTATGCGGCCAGGGGAGTTCAGGACGCCGGCACCGCGTACGCGGCCAGGAACACCTCGATGCCGGACTCGACCATGCGCCGCACGGTCTCCTCGGGCAGCGGGACGTCCGGCTGGAACGTGCGGATCAGCTGCGGGACGCCAACGGTCAGCGCGGTGAGCTGCTGCGAGGCCAGGTCGGGGTCGTCCATCCGCAGGACGCCGCGCTCGATCAGGTATTCGAACGTGGCGGCCATCTCGGTGTTGAACCAGGACGGCCCGAGCCGGTGCCACAGGTGCCCCAGCTGCGGGAACCGGTCGACCTCGCCGATGACCAGGCGGCGCAGCCGCAGCACGGCGTCGTCGGTGACGGTGACGGCCATCGCCAGGCCGAGGCGGTGGAACCCGCCCGCCACGTCGTCGGTCGCCCGCAGCTCCGCGAGCGGCTCCACGAGCGGCGCGAAGGACGTGGGCAGGGTGCCCGCGATCACCGCGAGGAACAGGCGCTCCTTGTTGCCGAAGTGGTTGTAGATCGTCGGCTTGGACACGCCGGCCTTCGCGGCGATCGCGTCGACGGACGCCGCGGTGTAGCCCTCGTCGAGGAACACCGCGAGCGCCGCGGCGATGATCGCGGCCCGCTTGCGCTGAGACGCGTTCACGGGCTCGGCGAGCACCGGGATGCCGAACTCGTCGACGGCTCCGTGCGGAGACCGCTCGGCGGAGCCGGAACCGGTGGAGCCGGATGTGCCAGAGGGGGGAGTGGGCGCCATGCGCCCATTATAAACTGAACGGTGTGGTTCAGTTCCCTGCGGTTCGGTTCCAGCCGGTTCGGTTCCAGCCGGTCCGGTCCCGGCCGGTGCGGTCCTGCCGGGCTCGGTTCCGGCCGGTTCAGCTCTCCGCGCCGGTCACCACCAGGTCGCCGCTGCCGTCGAAGGTGATGTTGCACGCCTGATCGAGGCCGAGGACCTGCATGAACCGGCCGAGCGCCAGGTACTTCCCGGCGACCAGGGTCAGGTCGACGACGCCGGGCGCGGTCAGATGCCCGGTCAGGCGCTCCAGCAGGTCGTCGTCGATCCGGGCGGAGTCGGTGGCGAAACGCTCGGCGAACTCCAGCGCGGCCTTCTCCGCCGGGGTGAACAGGTCGCTGTCCGCATAGTCGGCGACGGCGGCCAGCTGCTCCTCGCTCGCGCCCCAGTCCGCGTTGCGCCAGTTGAGGCACACCACGCACTCGTTGATCACCGCGATGCGCATGCGGACCAGCTCGTGCAGCCGGCGGTCGAGGCGGCTGCGCGCCACCGCGGTCTCGTACGCCATGACCGCGTCCGCGAAGTGCGGCACCAGGGTCAGCGCCCGCATCACCTCGGGCCCGTCGCCGTCGGGGATCTCGATCCGTGCCATCGGTGCCTCCAAGGTGCTTGCGCGTCCGTGCCGTTGTCCGGACGGTAAGTGACGGCTCGTCAGGTTGCAAGGCGGGTCGGTGCCCCGCCGGACGCGCGGCGAGGGCGCCCGGCGAGACCGGGCGCCCTGCGTTTCGGCACTACATCGTGCGCGGTGGTGGCAGGCGGTCGAGGAACACTTCGAAGGCGGTGGGATCGATCTTGGTGACGCCCGCGAACGGGAAGTCCATCTCCTTGATGACCACCAGCGACACCACCACCAGTCCCGTGAGCATGAGGACCATGACGGTGTGCGAGAGCGTGTTCGACAAGCCGAAGAGGAAGGTGAAGCCGACGGTGAGCACGGCGCCGGCGATCAGGGCGACCCACAGGAGCGCGGGCACGTCCTCGTCGACTTGGTTGAGGCGTTCGCGGCGGGCGGAGGCGAGGTTCTCCAGGTGGTCCACCGCGTTGTGGTAGAGCACCGCCTCACGCTCGTTGCCCGGCGCGTAGGACATGACCCCGGCACGCAGCTTGTACACCAACTGCGTCGCCGCGGGACTGGATTTGTGGTCCTTCATCAGCGGCCACTCCTGGTGCATGACCGTCTGTGCGTACTGCAGCGTCTGCTGCTCCAGCTCCGCACCGAGCGGCAGCGGGAGTTCCCGCGACACCCAGTACAGGCCGGCCAGCTCGTCCGCTTCCCGGAACGTCGTCTTGCGGGCCGCGTCGTGGTTCTCCCACACCGCGATCACCACGAACGCGAGCAGTACCGCATACAACACCCCCACCGCGGCGAAGATGAAACCCGCCACGTCGTTGTGCCGTTCACGCAGCGGATGCGGGACGAAACGTTGCACCACATAGATGCAGGCGGCTACGCCGACCAGCGAGCCGACGATGATGAGAATGTCCGACCAACTCAAGGCAGCGCCCCCTGGCGGTACGGGGGTACGGCCGGGACATCCCCGGCCGTACCCCGAATGTCGGCCGGTCGGCCGTTAGTCGCGCGGCCGCGCGATCTCGACGTTCTCCAGGACCCCGATCGCGTCCGGCACCAGCACCGCCGCCGAGTAGTACGCGCTCACGAGGTAGGAGATGACGGCCTTCTCGTTGATCCCCATGAACCGCACCGACAGGCTCGGCTCCACCTCGTCCGGCAGGCCGGTCTGGTGCAGGCCGATCACGCCCTGGTTGTGCTCGCCGAGCCGCATGGCGATGATGCTCGACGTGTGCCCGTCGGTGATGGGGATCTTGTTGCACGGCAGCACCGGCACCCCGCGCCAGGCCGGCACCTGGCTGCCCTGCAGATCGACGGTGGCCGGGTAGAGCCCGAGCCGGCTGCACTCGCGCCCGAACGCCGCGATGGTGCGCGGATGCGCCAGGAACAGCGACGTGTCGCGGCGGCGGCAGAGCAGCTCGTCCATGTCGTCCGGGGTCGGCGGACCGTGGTGCGTGTGGATCCGCTGCTCGTGGTCCGCGTTGTGCAGGAGGCCGAACTCCTTGTTGTTGACCAGCTCGTGCTCCTGGCGTTCGCGCAACGCCTCGATGGTGAGCTTCAACTGCTGCTCGATCTGGTTCATCGGCTGGTTGTAGAGATCCGCGACCCTGCTGTGGATGCGCAGCACGGTCTGCGCGACGCTCAGCTCGTACTCGCGTGGCGACAGCTCGTAGTCCACGAACGTGCCGGGCAGGTCGATCTCGCCCTCGTGGCCCGCGGACATCTCGATCGCCGCTTCGCCGTGCTTGTTCGTGGACTGCTGGGCACTGGCGAGGAACTGGGCGATCTGGACGAGGAGTTCGGGAGACTGGTCGACCAGCGACTGGAACTGTGCGCGCGGCAGGACCATGAGGGTGCCGGACGTGACCGCGGTTGCCGCGTACGCCCAGCGGGCGTCGTCGTCGACGAGGGCCTCGTCGCCGAAGTGGTCGCCGTCCGCGAAGACGCCCAGCACGGTCGTGTCGCCGTACTTGCCCTCGCCCATCTTGTTGATCTTGCCGTGCGCGACCAGGAACACCTGGTCGACCGGGCCGCCCGCCTCGGTCAGCACGTCGCCCGCGGCGAACTCGCGCTGGGTGAAGCGGGCGGCCAGCGCGGCGAGCACGCCTTCGTCCTCGAAGCCGCGCAGCAGCGGGAGTTCGCGCAGTGTCGGCGGCACCACCTGGACGTTGTCGGCGGTCTGCGCGAAACCCACCCGACCGCGGCCGACGGCGTACGTCAGCCGGCGGTTGACCCGGTACGTGCCGCCCGCGACCTGCACCCACGGCAGCATCCGCAGCAGCCAGCGCGAGCTGATGCCCTGCATCTGCGGTGCGGACTTGGTCGTCGTCGCAAGGTTCCGCGCCGCGGCCGTGCCGAGACTCTGCTGCCCGTCGGCGCCGTCCGCCTCGATGTCGTAACCCGCATCGACCGTCATCAGTCATGCCTCCCCTGAACAGCCGGGCCCGGGAATTCGGGCCGGCGCCAACCATCCTGGGAGTGGGGACGAGGGTGATCAATTACTCGAAAGTGTGTGACTAGAACGCCGAAATCCGGTGAACGTGGGTCCCTGCTCTCCGTGTTGCCAGAGTCGGCGAACCGGGGATCCGTTCCGCGTATGACACGAACGGGGTATCTTGCCGCGAACTCGTTCCCGCCACCCCGTTGGTCGCGCACGCTGAGGGCATGGTTCTCCCGCTCTTCGCCCTACCGGTGCCGCCGCCGTGTGACGTCACGACCGTGGTCGTCCGCACCCTCGACGCGGTGCCCCTGTTCGGCGAAGCGCGGTGCTGCGTCTGCTCGGGCGCGGCCAACTCCCGCCCCAAGCCGCCGCCTTCGCCCGCCGCGAGGCCGACGGCGATGCCCGGCCCCGGCATCACGGTCATCCAGCAGAGCAACACCGGCAACGGCTCCGGTGCCGTCAACCAGAACAACACCGTCAACCTCGCGCCGACGCGCGCTCCGGCCAAACCGCCGCCGACTCCGCGGGCCGCCACGACACCCCCGCCGAAGCCGAAGCCGACCCCGGCTCCCAGCCGCACCCCGGCCCCGCCCCCGGCGACGAAGGCCCCGACCCGCGCGCCCGCGTCGCCGACTCCCGAAGCGACCACGCCCGCCGTCGAGTTGCCGATCGTCCCGGTCCAAGAGGTCCTCCCGCCGGGGCGGGTCGCCAAGCGCCCGGAGCCCGAGGAAACCGCCGGCCCGTGGGATCTCATGTCGTGGCTCGGCTTCACCCTGCTCCTCGCCATCGTCCCCGCCGCGCTCGCCGCACTGGGCCGCGGCGCCGACAGCCGCGGCCGCGGAACGCACCGCCAGGGCTGACGAACCCGCCCCACCACCACCGTCGGCCGGTCGGCCGTCCGGTCATCCCGCCCTGCCCCGCACGACCCTTTCGGAGGCCTCAGTGCTCATCGCCCTGCTCTGGATCGCCTGCACCCTGTTCGGTGCCGCGTTGGCGGTCGGCGCCGCTTTGTGGCTCGGGCGCAGCGAGCGCAGCCGCGACGGGTCGTTCAACCCGCAGGCGGTGGGCTTTGCGGGCAGTGTCGTGCTGTCGGCGTTCATCCTGGTCACCGGCTTCCTCATCGTCGGCGGCTGGTCGCTCCAGTCCACGGTGCGAGGGCATGCGCACGACGAGGCCCGCGTCCTGGCGAAGGTCTACTCGCGGGCGGGCGACCTCGCCCCGCAGGACCGGGACGTGATCCGGGCGCGCATCACCGACTACACCCGCACCGTCATCGACGTCGAGTGGCCCGACCTGGCCCGGCACCAGGCGTCGCCCACCGCGTGGCGGCGGCTCGACGCCGTGCAGGCGGCGTTCAACGGCATCCCGAAGGAACGCCGCGGCGAAGCCTACGACGCCACCGCCGCCGCCCTCGACGACCTCTACGTCAAACGCTACGCCCGCCTCGCCGACGTCGACTCGGTCGCCCCCGACGTGCTCCTCGTCGCCATGGTCGTGGCGGGCATCCTGGTGCTCGTCTACCCGCCGCTGGTCGGCATGACCGCCAACCCGCGCAACGTCGCCCTGCTCGGATTCGCGGGCGCCGTGGTCGGGTTCGGCATCCTCTTCGTCTTCCAGCTCCGCGACCCGTTCACCGCACCCCTCAACGTCGGCCCGTCCGCCTTCAAGGACGCGCTGGCGCGCTACACCCAGCTCGCCTAGGCCGGGTGCACCCCGCTACGGGCCCCGGCCGTCGGCCGGCCCCGCAACGCGCGGAACGCTCGGCCGGTTTCCCGGCCGAGCGCCCCTGCCGCCGAGCGGCCCGGCTCACCCGTGGCTACTGGAGCTGTCGGGCCGACGCGTTGTCGTCGTGTTCGATGTGGACGTCGTCTACGGCGATGTTCACCTCGACGACCTCCAGGCCCGTCATGCGCTCCAGCGACTCGATGACGTTTCCGCGCACCTCGTTTGCCAAGTGGGCGATCTCCACGCCGTATTCCACGACCAGGTCCAAGTCGACCGCGCACTGCTTCTCGCCGACCTCGACGTTGACGCCCTGGGCGACGTTGCGCTTCGCGCCCGGGATGCGCTGGCGCACCGCGCCCAGCGCTCGGGACGCCCCGGCGCCCATGTCGTGGACGCCGTGCACCTCCCGCGCCGCGATGCCCGAGATCTTCGCGACCACGCTGTCCGCGACGGTCGTGCGGCCGCGGTCCGAGGCGAGCGCGAACGGTTCGGTGGCGCCGTCCTCGCGACGCTGAAGTGCGTTGCCCGCCGCCCGTTCCGCGGGCCGCCCCTGCTCTTTGGCCTTTCCGGTGGTGCTTCCGTCGTCCATCAACGTTTCTCCTCCCGGAGGGGCATCTTGATTCACCGCTGCCCGGGTCCTCGGCACTTATGCAGGGCTGGACGGCATCGGCGCCCCGTGGATATCCCTCCGCAACGGCGCGCGGGGACAAGAGAGTTCATTTATCCACCGGGGGTGACAAGTCCTGATTCGTAGGCGAAGGCGACGAGTTGCGCGCGGTCCCGCAGAAGCAACTTGGCGAGGATCCGGCTGACGTGGGTCTTGACGGTCTGTTCGGCCACCACCAGTTCCCCGGCGATCTCGCGGTTGGCGAGTCCTCGGGCGACCCGCTCCAGAACCTCGGTCTCCCGGGGCGTCAGCGCGGCCGTTTGCCGGGCCGCGGATGGCGTGCCGGGCACGGCGGGGCGGCGGGCGGTGAAGTCGGCGATCAGCCGGCGGGTGACCGCCGGCGCGAGGAGCGCGTCGCCGGCGGCGACCACGCGGACGGCGTGCACGAGTTCCTCCGCGGGCGCGTCCTTGAGCAGGAAGCCGCTGGCGCCGGCGCGCAGCGCCTCGTACACGTACTCGTCCAGGTCGAAGGTGGTCAGCATGAGCACCCGCGGCCGGTCGGGGTTGCCGTCGAGCATGGCGCGCACGGCCTGCAGTCCGTCCATGACCGGCATGCGGACATCCATGACGACCACATCCGGCTCCAGCCGGGCAGCCGCCTCCAACGCGGCGGCGCCGTCGGCGGCATCGCCCACGACGCGTATCCCGGGCTGGGCGGCCAGCAGTGCGCCGAAACCCTGTCGGACCATGGCCTGGTCGTCGACGATCAGCACGCTGATGGAATCCGTCTCCACCTGGATCCGATCTCCCTTGTGGTCGTGAGCCGTTCAGGCGCGGGCGGAGAGCGGAAGGGCCGCGGTCACGGTGAAGCCGCCGTCGGGGTCCTCCCCGGCGGCACAGGTCCCGCCGACTGCAGCCACCCGCTCGCGCATGCCCATCAGACCATGCCCGCCTCCGTCCGGCCCGACAGGCCGGGCGCCGGCCGTCCCGGGAAGACGGGACTCGGGTGCTTCGGGGCGCGGGGTGACGGCGGGGCCGTTGCGGACGCCGACGAGCACCGCGGCGGCGGTGACCCGCACATCGACCGTCACCGGCGCCCCCGGGGCGTGCCGCCGGGCGTTGGTCAGCGCCTCCTGCACGACGCGATAGGCGCAGACACTCACGGTGTCCGGGATCTGCCGCAGGTCGCCGTCCATCGTCAAATCGGCGGTCGGCCCGGCCGCGGCCACCAGGGCCGGGATGCCGGACACGTCCGGCTGGGGTGCGCGTTCCGCGTCTTCCCCGCCGCGCAGGAGGCCCAGCAGCCGGCGCATGTCCGTCAAGGCCTCGCGGGCGGCGTCGCCGACGGCGCGGAACTCCTCGCGGACCGGTTCGGGGCAGTCCGCCAGCCGGTACGGGGCGGTCTCCGCCCGGACGGCGATCAGCGACATGTGGTGGGCCACCACATCGTGCAGCTCGCGGCCGATCCTGGCCCGCTCCTCCAGAAGAGTCCGGCGGACGCGTTCGGCCTCGCTGATCCGCTCCTGCTCGGCGAGCCGCGTGCGGGTCGCCGCGCGGTCCCGCAGCAGTTCGGCTCCGGCCAGGGCGACCGCGGCGGCCACGCCCACCGCCACCAGACCCGACCATGCGCCTCGGCCCGGCAGCACCGCGAGCAGGACGGCGGCGGCGCCGACCAGCGTCCCGGCCATCGCGGCCGAGACCGCGCGGCCCAGGACGCTCCCGCCCACGAGCAGCAGCACGAACTGGGTGGCCAGCGCCGTCACCGACATGGGCCACGGCTCCGCCGCGGACACCGGATGGGTGAGTGCGGCGGCCAGGACACAGGCGGCGAGGGAGAATCCCCATGCGAGCAGCGGGCGGCTGCGCACCCACATCACCGGGGCGGCCCGCGCGGCGGCGAGGACCAGTGCCGGGCCGGCACCCACGGTGTAGTGCTGGGCCAGGTCGGCCCACCCCAGCACGAACAGCACCAGCGCGGTGGCGGGAAGCGCGGCACGGCGCAGGCGGACACGAGCAGGATCGGTGGTCATCAAGGTCATGATGGCTGGTGCCACGGTTCATCCCGCCCTGCCACCGCGGGCGGCGGCCGGAGAAGCGGTGGCAGCCGCGGCCGTGCCGCCGCCGAGCAGCCGGACGGCGAGGCGGCGCTGCGCCGCGACGAGCAGCGCGACCAGCGGCAGCAGCACGGCACCGGTGAGCAGGCCGACCCCGAAATGTGCCGCCCACGCTCCGGCCATCGTCGGCCCGCCCCAGGACCCGGAGACGTCGTTGCCCCATTCGGCCAGCGGATAGCAGACTCCGCGGGCCAGGAAGAGCGCCCAGAAAACCCCCGCGAGCACCCCCGACAGGATCTGCAGCGGCAGCGCCGCCACGCTGTGGGCGGTGCCGTGGACGATGCGTCCCCTGCCGGACGCCTCGGGGATCTCCGCATCGAGCAGCCGCACCGCCAGGCGGCGCTGCCACCGGTAGCCGACGGAACGACCGGCCAGAAGCAGCGGCAGCGCGGCCAAGCCGACCGTCGGCGCGGCGAGTGCGTAGGCCGAAGTGCGCCAGCTGTAGGCGCCCCGCAGCCGGGCGAAGCCGCGCGGGCGAGTGTCGGCACCCGGCGGGGTCACGTGTGCGGATTTGGTGGCGTGAAGCGCGGTCATGGGGGACTCCCGTCGGCGGCAACCGGTCGTTCCGGCCTGCCACCAACGACAGTAGGAATCGGGCGTACGACGGCACGTCACACTGCGGAGCCGTTCCCCACCCCCTACCGCGGTAGGGGGTGGCACGCTGCCGCCGTCGCTCAGGCAGGCTCCCCGGCCGCCATGTGCTCCGCCGCCCCTTCCTCGGCCACCTCGTCATCGGCCGCCGGTTCCTCGACGGTGTGGGAGTCGGTGAGGCTCAGGGCGCCGCCGGCCGCTATCAGGCCGACGACGGCGGCGAGCAGGGCGTAGGCGATGCGCTCGCCGTGGAAGAACGAGTCGACGAGGTCGCTGCTCCACACGCCTGCCGGGAGCTGGGTGGTGACAAGTGCGGCGATCAACGTGCCCACCATCGCGGTGCCGACGCTGGAACCGACCTCCTGGGCGGTGTCGTTGAGCGCGGTGCCGATGGACGTGCGGTTGCTCGGCATGGCTTCGACGAGGGCGACGGCGCAGATGGTCATCACGGTGCGCAGCCCCACGGTCATGAGCACCATGCACGCCGCGATGACGGCGTACCCGTGCTCGACGCCCCAGGCCAGGCCCGCCAGTGCCCCGGCCAGACAGGCCGCGCCGACCAGGCAGGCGATGCGGTGGCCGAAACGGCGGGCGAGCCACTCGGACAGCGGGGTCGCGAGGAGCATCGTCGCGATGATCGGGAGGTTGGCGAGGCCGGCCCGCACCGGGCTCCACCCGTAGGCGTACTGGAAGTGGAGGATGAGCCCGAACATCACGCCGGCCATCGCGATGGACGTGCCCATCTGCGCGATGGTCGCGCCGCGGACGGTGCCGTTGCGGAAGAGGCCCAGGTCCAGCATGGGGGCGGAACTGCGGCGTTCGTGCCCGACGAAGGCGAGGGCCGCCACGAGGGCGCCCGCGACCGAGGCAAGGGTGGGGGCGGAGAGCCAGCCGTGCTCGACGCCGCTGGTCAGCGCGTAGCAGGCGAGTCCGATGGCGGCGACGCTCAGGACCGCGCCGGGCACGTCGAGCTTGTCCCGGGTCAAGTCCTCCGGCCGGTCGGCCGAGACTCCGAGCCGGACGCCGATGAAGGCGATGAGTGCGATCGGGGCGTTGACGACGAGCAGCCACTCCCACCGCACGTGGGCCAGCGCGGTGCCGCCGAGCAGCGGCCCGAGGACGAAGCCGGACATGCCGACGACGATCATCACCGTCATGGCGCGCATCCGCAGCGCCTTGTCGTCGAACAGGCGGAACACCAGCGAGTTCGTGATGGGGGCCATTGCGGCCGCGGCTATGCCGAGGGCCGCCCGCAAGGCGATGAGCTGGCCGGCGGTGGTGACCCACACGACGCACAGGCTCAGGGCGCCGAACACGACCAGCCCGGTGAGCAGCACCCGGCGGCGGCCGAGCCGGTCGGCCATCGACCCGGCCGTGAGCAGCAGACCGCCGAAGGTCAGCGAGTACGCGCCGGTGACCCACTGCAGCGCGGTGGTGCCGCTGCCGAGGTCGCGGCCGATGGTGGGCAGGGCGATCGACAGCAGCGTGTTGTCGACCATTTCGACGAAGAAGGCCAGGCAGAGCGCGGCCAGGGGGATCCACGCCGCGCGCAGCGACGGGTAGGTGCGGGGTGGAGCCGAGAGCGTGGCTGTGGCCATGGCTGCCTCCGATCGAACGTCGTACGAATATCGAACACTGTACGATCAGGTACCGTAGAACAACGTTCGATACGACGCAAACACGAGAGGTCGGAGCCATGGCACGCCCGCAGACCCGCACCGGCGAGGGACGCCGCCGGGCTTCGCACTCGATGGAATCCGTCCTCGCCGAGGCGGCGGCCCTGCTCGACGAGGCCGGCCCGTCGGCGCTCACGTTCCGGGCGCTCGCCGGGCGTCTCGGCGGCGGCGCCGCCAGCATCTACTGGTACGTCGCGAACAAGGACGAGCTGCTCGACCGCACCACCGACTACGTGATCGGCGACGTCCTCGCCGCCATCGAGAAGCTGCCGCCCGCCGGGGACCCGATCGACGAGCTGCGCGCGATGGCCTTGACGTTGTTCGACGCCATCGTCGAGCGGTCGTGGCTGGCCGCCTATTTCATGCGCAACTCCGACGTCCAGGGCAACGCGCTGCGCCTGTACGAGAAGCTCGGCCAACCGACCCTCCGCCTGGACCTGACCGCGAGGCAGAGGTTCCACGCGGTGTCGGCGGTCGTGGGCGTCGTCGTCGGCTCCGCCATCGACCTGGGCCGCGAGCTGCCGGAGGGGTTCCTCGACAGCGGAGTGAAACGGGACGACTTCCTCGGTCACTATGCCGGGGCCTGGCGGGAACTCGACCCCGAGGAGTTCCCGTTCGTCCACGAGATCGTCGACGAGTTCGACGGCCACGACGACGTCGAGCAGTTCCGCGCCGCGCTGGAGCTGACGCTGACGGGCCTCCGCCGGCAAGCCGGCGCCTGAACCCGAGCCGAACCGGCGCCGCTACCCCGTCACCCGGGTCCGCCCCCGCGCCGGAACCTCGCCCGGTACTCCCCGGGCCCGCGCCCGGTATGCCGCGCGAACACCTGGCCGAAGCTCCCCGGCGTCCGGTACCCGACCTCGGCCGCGATCGCCGCGACCGTGCGGTCGGTCGTCTCCAGCAACTGCCGGGCCCGGCGCACCCGCGCCGTATGCAGGTACGTCAGCGGCGTCCCGCCGGTCTCGGCCCCGAACCGCCGCAGCATCGTCCGGGTGCTCACATGGAACGCCGCGGCGAGCGCCGGCAGGTCGTACCGGTCGGCCAGCCGGCGGTCGAGCCACCGCCGCACCTCGTGCGCGAAGTCCCCGCCCGCCGGGGGCAGCAGCGCGGTGTCGACGTACGGCGTCTGCCGCGACCGCGCGTCGTCGAGGAGCGCGACCCGGGCGGTGCCGCGCGCGACCCGCGGACCGGCGTAGGTGCCGACCAGTCCCAACGCGAAGTCGTACATCGCACTGAACGCCCCGGTCGTCGTCACGCCGCCGTCCGTCACCACCAACTCGTCCGCACGCACCCGCACATCCGGGTACCGCCGGGCCAGCCGGTCCGCGAACAGCCACGACGTCGTAGCCCCCCGGCCCGCCAGCAACCCCGCCTCGGCGACCAGGAACGCGCCCACGCAGATCGCCGCGACCGCACCCCCCGATTCGGCCTGCGCGCGGATTCCCGCGATCTCCGGGGCGAGCCCGCCGAGGAACGCCCCGATGTCGAGCCCCGGCGCCCACGCGAACCCCGGCACGACCAGCACGTCGACCGGCCGCATCGCGGCCACGTCCAGCGCGGCGCCGCCGGATGCCGCGACCCGCCGCCGCGGCGACACGACGTGGACCTCGTACGACCGCCGCGCATCGCCGTACCCGGACGCCACATGCCCCGCCATCGTCAGCAGGTCCGGCACGCCGAACACCTCGGACGCGAAGCACTCGGGATAGGCCAGGACACCCACGCGCACGAGATCCACAAGCCACCTCCCGGCCGCCGTCGCACGGCGCGATCGCCACGCTGCATGGCGAGATCGACGTACTGCATGGCGATACCGCCACTCGTGCCCGAGCGTAGCAACCGGCCAGGATCGCTCCCATGACCCGCTCTCACGCCGGCCTCGACGACCCTCTGGCCGACTTCACCCGCACCACCGTGACCGTCGACGGCATCGCCAAGACCGTCCATGTCACCGGATCCGGTCCCGCCGTCGTCCTCATGCCGGAGATGCCGGGGATCAGCCCCGACGTCGCCCGGTTCGCCCGCTGGATCCGCGACGCGGGGCTCTCGGTGTACGTGCCGTCGCTGTTCGGCACCGACGGCGCCTACCCCGCCGCCGACGCCGGCCTTGCCGTGATGCGCCGCGCCTGCGTGAGCGCCGAGTTCCGGGTCCTCGCCGGAAGCGGCACCAGCCCCGTGGCCGCCTGGCTCCGCGGCCTCGCCCGCTTCGCCCATGCGGAACGCGGCGGCCCCGGCGTCGGCGCGGTCGGCATGTGCTTCACCGGTAACTTCGCACTGACCATGGTCCTGGAACCCGCGGTGATCGCCCCCGTCGTCAACCACCCGTCACTCCCGCTCGACGACCCCGCGGCCCTGGAGATCGGCGACGACGATGCCGCGGCCGTGGCCGCGCGGGTCGCGCGCGACGGCCTGAAGGTGCTCGCCTACCGCTTCGAGAACGACGCGTTCTGCACCGGGCAGCGGTTCGCCGCCTACCGGGCGCTGCTGGGCGACGCGTTCGACGGCCGCGTCCTCCCCGACGACGCGGCGAACCCGGAGCCGCCGCCGTTCTTCCGCGACGTCGTCGGCTGCGCCCACAGCGTGGTCACCGCGCACTTCGTCGACGAAGCGGGCCACCCGACGGTGCGGGCCCGCGACGAGATCCTGGCGTTCCTGGCCGAGCGGCTCAAGGCGGGGTGACGGCGGGGGCGGGACGCCGCACACCGCTGTCCGGACGTCTCACACCCCCGACACGTGCAGCAGCGCGCCCGTCGCGTACGTCACGGCCATGGCCAAGCCGCCGCCCGCCACGTTCCGGACCACCGCAACCCCGGGCGGCGATCCGCCCATCCGCGCGCTCGACCACCCGCAGAGCAGCAGCGCGGCGAGCGACGACACGACCGTCACCGGCACGCGCCAGTCGTGCGGCGGCAGCAGGATCGCCAGGAGTGGCAGGAGCGCGCCGACGGCGAACGACCCGAAGCTGGCCAGGGCGGCTTCCCAGGGGTTGGTCAACTCGTCCGGGTCGAGCCGCAGTTCGGTTTCAGCGTGGGCGGCGAGGGCGTCATGGCGGGTGAGGGCGACGGCGACCTCGCGGGCCAGGTCGTCGGGCAGGCCCTTGGCGATGTAGGCGTCGGTGAGTTCGGTGAGTTCGGCGTCCGGGTCTTCGGCGAGTTCGCGCCGTTCGCGTTCGATGGCGGCGCGTTCGGCATCGCGTTGCGTGCTGACCGACACGTACTCGCCCGCGGCCATCGACAGCGCGCCCGCGAGCAGCCCGGCGAGGCCCGCGGTGAGGATCGCCGACCGGGATCCCGCGGCGCCCGCGACACCGAGGACGAGGCCGGCCGTCGACACCACGCCGTCGTTGGCGCCGAGGACGGCGGCGCGCAGCCAGTTGAGCCGGGACGCGAGGCCTTCCGGGGGGTTGTCCGCGGTCGGGACGAGCTGTTCGGCCATCCGGGTCACGCCCGATCCGCGGCCGGGCGCGTCGGTGCCGGACACGGCCGTTCCGTCACCGCGCCACCTCCGTACCGCGCTCGCGCCTCAGGAGAATTCTCACGTACCACGGCTCTCACTGGACCACGGAAAGCGCTTGCGCACCACCGGGGGGTTGGGGCGATGGTGGCCGCGACTACGCTGCGACGCGCAATACCGCGCGGTGTCGCGTCCCCCGACCCGGAACGGAGCATCTTCATGTCCGAGCCTGCCGAGAATCCGCCCGGCCGCGTCGTCGTCCTCACCGGACCGCCCGGGGCCGGCAAGAGCACGGTGGCGCCGCGGCTGGCCGACGCCTTTCCGGCGAGTGTCCATCTGCATGCCGACGACTTCTGGGCGTTCCTGCGCCGCGGCGCGATTCCCCCGTACCTGCCGGCGGCGCAGCGGCAGAACGAAGTCGTCGTCGGGGTGCTCGCCGACGCGGCGTTCGGCTATGCGGCGGGCGGCTACACGGTGATCCTCGACGGCATCGTGGGCCCGTGGTTCCTCGACCCGTTCCGGGAGTGCGCGAAGGCCACCGGGATCGAACTGCACTACACGGTGCTGCGGCCCGACGAGGAGACCACCGTCACCCGGGCCACCGGGCGCACGGCGGCGACCGCGCTGACGGATGCGGCGTCGGTGCGGCACATGCACGAGCAGTTCGCGGACCTGGGTGCGTTCGAGGAGCACGTGCTGGATTCGAGCGCGATGTCGGCCGCGGACACCGCGGCTTGGGTGCTGGACCGGGTGCGGGACGGCCGGCTGGTGCTTGCCTGACGGGGTCCGAACCCCGGCCCGGAAACCGGAAGGCCCGGCACCGCGTCACGCGGTGCCGGGCCTTGCCGCATCCTGCGGGGGCCGGTCACTCGCGGCGCGGCGGTCTCGGGCAGCGGGTGCGGTGCCGAACGCGCCGTCCAGGAACCGGTGCCAGGCCGCGTCGACGCGCGGCTGGGACGCCCCGGCGCCGGCGGGCTCTTGGGCGATGGCGTCGAGCAGGAGTCCGCGCAGCACCGCGAGCGCGAGGGTGGCGGGGATGTCGGTGTCGGCGAAGAGTCGCTCGAACGGGGGGAGCCAGTCGTCCAGGGAGGCGGTGGCGAAACCGTGCCAGGGGCCGTCGTCGCCGGGGGAGCGGACGTAGCCCTCGAAGAACAGGCGGAGGGTGGAGCGGCGGTGCGGCGCGGTGCACCACTCCCACAGCAGTTCGAGTGCCGCGCGCGGGTCGGCCGCTTCGGCGTACGCGCGTTCGACGAGCGCGAGTTGCTCTTCGCGGCCGGCCGCGAGGACTTCGCGCATGAGGCCGTCTTTCGACCCGAACAGGTAGAGCAGGACGCGCGGGCTCGACCCGATCGCGGCGGCGAGCGGACGGAGCGACAGATCGGACAGGTTGTGCTCGGCGGCGTAGGCGAGGGCGGCCGCGAGGAGCTCACGGCGGCGCGGCGAGGCTTCCGCAGGTTCGGGCACCGGGGTTATCCTCCACTGAAACGAGTGTTTCAGTGAAGGGTAGCGCGATGGAGGACTCCGGGAACACGGGCCGGCCCCCGGCGGGCGAGGTCGTGGTGCGGGACGGCACGCGTCCGGGCGACCTGGGCGCGGTCGCCGCCCTGCATGGCACGCTGTACACCGCCGAGTACGGCATGGACACGACGATGGAGGCCTACGTCGCCGTGGGCCTCGCCGAACTCGTGATGGCCTGGCACGAGGAGGGCTCGTACGCCGCGGGCCGCCTGTGGGTCGCCGAACTCGACGGCCGCATCGTCGGCGCGACGGGCCTGACCCGCGCCGAGGACGACTGGGGCCAGCTCCGCTGGGTCGTGCTCGCTGCGGAAGCCCGCGGCCGCGGCGTCGGCCGCACCCTGTTCGAACGCGCCATGACCGAGGCCCGCGCCCGCGGGTACCGCGGCGTCCATCTGTGGACCGTCGCCGGCCTCGACGCCGCCCACCACCTCTACAAGTCCGCCGGCTTCCGCCTCACGGACTCCAGCCCGACCCGCAAGTGGGGCGTGGATGCGGTGGAGCAGCGGATGGAGCTGGAGTTCCGCTCGGCTACGCCGTGAAGAGCGCCGTCCACCTGCCCCGTCACCAGTTGGACGGGTGGTAGTCCTTCAGGAAGCAGCCGTACAGGTCGTCGCCGGCTTCGCCGCGGATGACGGGGTCGTAGACGCGGGCCGCGCCGTCGACGAGGTCGAGGGGAGCGTGGAAGCCCTCGTCGTGGAGGCGCATCTTGGTGGGGTGGGGCCGCTCGTCGGTGATCCAGCCGGTGTCGACGGCGGTCATGAGGATGCCGTCGGCGTAGAGGTCGTCGGCGCTGGTGCGGGTCAGCATGTTGAGGGCGGCCTTGGCCATGTTGGTGTGCGGGTGGCCGGCGCCCTTGTAGCCGCGCTGGAAGACGCCTTCCATCGCGGAGACGTTGACCACGTACTTGCGGCGTGCGGGAGCCGCCTTCATCGCCGGGCGCAGGCGGCTCACCAGCAGGAACGGCGCCGTCACGTTGCAGAGTTGGACTTCGAGGAGTTCCAGCGGGTCGACCTCGTGGACGCGCTGGATCCAGCTGTTGGACGCGTCGAGGTCCGGGATCAGGCCGCCCGCGTCGATGGCCGTGCCCGCCTCGATGCGGGCGAGCGTCGCCGAGCCGCTGGTGAGGGCGAGGGCGGTCAGCGCCTGCGGGTCGAGGTCGTCGGGCGCCGGGGACGCGGAGGGGAGGGCGACGTGGCCGGACCCGGCGATGTGGCCGAAGGTGACCGACTCGGGGAGTTCGCCGGCCGGCAGCGGGCCGTCCTCGGCGGCGATCAGCGCGGCGTAGGACTGCGGGGTGCGGCGCACGGTCTGCGCGGCGTTGTTGATGAGGATGTCGAGCGTGCCCGCCTCGGCCACCGAGTCGGCCAGCGCGATCACCTGCGCCGGGTCGCGCAGGTCGATGCCGACGATGCGCAGGCGGTGGATCCACTCGTCGCTGTCCGGCATCGCCTTGAAGCGGCGGATCGCGTCGTTGGGGAAGCGCGTGGTGATGGTGGTGTGCGCGCCGTCGCGGAGCAGCCGGAGCGCGATGTACATGCCGATCTTGGCGCGTCCGCCGGTCAGCAGCGCGCGGCGGCCGGTCAGGTCGGTGCGGGCGTCCCGGCGCTCCCGGTTCTCCTTCGCGCAGCGCGGGCAGAGCTGGTGGTAGAACGCGTCGACCTCGACGTAGCGCTGCTTGCAGATGTAGCAGCCGCGGGAGCGCCGCAATATGCCCGCGAGCGCGCCGACGGTCGACGTGCTGATCGGGATGCCCTGCGTTTCGTCGTCGATGCGGTCCGGCGATCCGGTCGCGGTCGCGGCGGTGACGGCGTCGTCGTTGGCGCGCACGGCGGCCTTGCGGTCGGCGCGGCGGCGTTCCTTGAGGCTCTTCCAGATGTGCGAGGTCGCGTTGCGGACGACTATCGCATCGGGGTGCTCGGTCGGCAGCCCGTCGAGTTCGCGCAGCACCGCGAGGCAGGTGGCGAGGCGCTCGGGGTCGATGCCGGGGACGTCAGGGGCGAGCAGTTCTTCGTTACGCGCTGTCATCCCTGCTGCCGTTTCCCTGGTCGTGTCCGTGGCCCGCGCGGTGCGCCGACCAGGGAACTGTACGTAGCACGGCCGGGGAGCGCCAAACCCCGCCCGGCGAGGTCGGACACTTCGCGGCCTGTGGGCAGGCGACGATGCGGGCGCGGGCGGCGCCGGTGCCGGTGTAGGCCGTGCGGTGCGCGGCCGGCCGGTCGGTGCAGAGGGTGACGTCCGGGCCGAGGGACGCGGCAGCAGGCGGGAACCCGGCGGTGACCGAGTCGGTG
Source organism: Yinghuangia aomiensis (assembly GCF_039542225.1). Taxonomy (NCBI): domain Bacteria; kingdom Bacillati; phylum Actinomycetota; class Actinomycetes; order Kitasatosporales; family Streptomycetaceae; genus Yinghuangia; species Yinghuangia aomiensis. The sequence goes on from NZ_BAABHS010000011.1 coordinate 70,156, forward strand.
GGGGCTCAGGGCGACGACGTGGCACGCGGGCTCGGCATCCACGTGGTGCGGACCCGGCTGGCGCTGCTCATCGCCGCCACATGTCTGGCCGCGGTCGCGGTCGTGGCCGCCTGGCTGGTGTCGTTCGTCGCGCTCGCCTCCCCGCAGATCGCCAAGCGGCTCACCGGGCGCGCCGAAATCCCGCTGGTCGCCGACGCGTTGACCGGTGCCGTGCTGCTGATCGGTGCGGACTTGGCGGGACGCACGCTGTTGTCGCCGACGGAGATCCCGGTGGGAGTCGTGACCGGGGTCGTCGGCGCGCCGCATCTGATGTGGCTGTTGGCACGGGGGAATCGGGTGGGGAAGGGCTGACGGCTTGCTCTTCCGGAAATGGCTTTGCGCAAAGCGACTTTGCACAAAGCCACGTCCGGAACAGCGGAACAGCGGAACGTCGGCGGGTCGGAACTCCGGCGGTTCCGGCCCGCCGCCGGTCTGCCGGTGCCGGGTCAGCGGCCCTTGAACTCGGGCGTCTTCTTCTCGGCGAACGCGCGCGGCCCGGTCTTGGCGTCCTCGCTGAGGAAGACCCGCATGCCGATCTCCGACTCGATCTTGAACGCCTCGTCCTCGGGCAGTTCGTCGGTCTCGCGCAGCACGCGCAGGACCGCCTGCACCGCGATCGGGCCGTTCGCGGCGATCGTGTGCGCGATCTCCTTGGCCTTCTCCAACGCGGTGCCGTCCGGCACCAGGTGCGAGATCAGGCCGAGGTCCTTCGCCTCCGGCGCGTGGAAGTGGCGGCCGGTCAGCAGGATGTCCGCGGCGGCGGTGTACGGGATCTGGCGGCGCAGCCGCACCGCCGAACCGCCCAGCGGGAACAGGCCCCACTTGACCTCGGACACCCCGAACCGGGCCGACTCGCCCGCGACCCGGATGTCGGTCGACTGGAGGATCTCGGTGCCGCCCGCGATCGCCGGGCCTTCGACGGCGGCGATCAGCGGCTTCTTGAGCGTGAAGCCCTTGAGGATCCACTTCATCACCGACATGTCCAGCGCCAGCTTCGTGCCGTCGCCGTCGCCCTTGAAAGCGTCGCCCGGCGCGCTGCGGCTCATGTTCTTCAGGTCCGCGCCCGCGCAGAACGCCCCGCCGGCACCGGTGAGGATCGCGACCCGGATCCCGTCGTCCTCGTTGACCAGGTCCCACGCCTCTTCCAGGAGGCTCATCATCTCCGTGGTGAGCGCGTTGCGGGCCTCGGGCCGGTTGAGCGTGACGACCAGGACGTGGCCGTCACGCTCGATCAGCACCGGGGGAGCGGGGGATTCCGACATCGGTGGTTCCTTTCCTGGGTGGATGAGGCCTCGGCGGAGAGGGTGGCGTACCGCGGGCCGGTGAGGGGTGCGTCCGGTCAGCGCGGCGGCCGGGGCAGCCCGAGTCCCAGCATGGCGATCATGTCCCGCTGGATCTCGTTGGTGCCGCCGCCGAAGGTGAGCATCAGGCAGATGCGGTACATCTGCTCGACCTTGGCGCGGATCCGCCCGCCCAGGTCGTCCTCGGCCGCCGGCATGCGGAGGTAGGCCTCTTCGCCGAAGATCTCCATGAGCAGCCGGTACGCCTCGACGTACAGTTCGGTGCCGAACACCTTCGTCGTCGACGCCTGCGCGGGCCCGAACTTCGCGCCGTGGTCGGCACCCCACGCGGCCTTCCAGTTGAGCAGCTTCAGGTACTCGGTGCGGGCGTGCAGGCGGCCGAGGTTGAGCTGCACCGACTCGCGGTCGATGACCCGGGAGCCGTCGGGGAGTTCGGTCTCCGACGCCCAGCGGTGGGTCTGGTTGACGAGGAGTTGCAGGCCGTACGCCGAGCACAGCGCGACGCGCTCGTGGTTGAGCTGCCCGGTGATGAGCTTCCACCCGTCGCCGGGCTCGCCGACGAGCGCGGACGCGGGGACCCGGACGTTGTCGTACACCGTGGCCGTCGTGACCTGCCCGGTCAGCGTCGGCACCGGGCTCCACGAGAAGCCGGGGGTGTCGGTCGGAACGCAGAACACCGACAGGCCCTTGTGCCGCGGCTGGTCGGGGTCGGTGCGGACGGCCAGCCAGACGTAGTCCGCGACGCTCGCCAGCGACGTCCACATTTTCTGGCCGTTGATCACCCAGTGGTCGCCGTCGCGGACCGCGCTGGTGCGCAGGGCGGCCAGGTCGGTGCCCGCGTCGGGCTCGGAGTAGCCGATGGCGAAGTGCAGTTCGCCGGCCAGGATCCTGGGGAGGAAGAACGCCTTCTGCTCGTGGCTGCCGAACTCCATGATCGCGGGGCCGACGCTGTTGAGGGTCAGCAGCGGGATGGCGGCGCCCGCGCCCATCGCCTCGTCGTGGAAGATCAGCTGCTCGATGTTGGTGCGGTCCTGGCCGCCGTACTCCTTCGGCCAGCCGATGCCGAGCCACCCGTCTTGGCCCATGCGGCGGATCACCCGGCAGTACGCGCTGTCCCGGTCCAGCGCGGCGCCTTCGCCGCGGTTCACTTCCTCGCGGATCTCCGGCGTCATGATCCCGGCGAAGTACGCGCGCAACTCGCGGCGGAGTTGCTCCTGCTCCGGGGTGTAGGCGATGTGCATACGACCTCCGTCGGTCGGTGGGGTGGAGCGGGTCTGTTCCTTGCGGGGCTGTGCTTTGCGGTTTTTGTGGATGTTTGTGGGTTTCTGCGGGTGTTCGCAGGTCTTTGCAGGCTCGGGTCAGTCTCCGCCGCGCAGTTCGCGGAAGGAGTCGCGGAAGCGGGTGAGCAGGGTGGCGAGCTGGGCGCGCTCGGCGGGGTCCCAGTCGCGCCACACGGTGGAGATGTCGCGCAGCCACACCTGCCGGACCCGCTCGCGGACGTCCAGCCCCGCTTCGGTGAGGTGCAGGCGCACGGCCCGGCCGTCCCGCGGATCGGTGTCCCGGTGCACCAGCCCGTGCTCTTCGAGCGGCCGGATCTGCCGGCTGGCCGTCGACTGCTCGACCCCCAGCCGCTCGGCGATCTCCTTCACCCCGAGCGGCCCGTGGCGATGCAGCACGAACAGGATCGAAATCGCCGACCGCGGCAGCGACCGCCCCGACGCGGCCTCGATCCGCGCGCGGTACCCGGGCGCACGATCGGCCTCGACGACGAGCGTGATGAACGCGCTGACCATGGCCTCGGGCGCGTCGTCGGGGACGGGATCCGGGAGGGGAGCCGCGGCGCTCGGGGTGCCGGGGGTGCCGGGGGTGCCGGGGGGTGGGTCGGCGGGCATGGGCGGATGCTTGCAGGTGTACATGCAATTCACAAGGGTCGGGGTGGGGTGGCGTGCCGCCGGCGGATACATGAATCAATCAATCGTTTGAATTCTCTTGCGGCTGCGGGGCTTCCCCGTTAGAACCGTGGCGGGTAGGGGTCTTCGGCGGAGAGGGCGGCGTGGTGCGCGAGTTCGGGAATCTGGTGGGCGGCAAGGTTCTTCCGGCGGCGGGTGGTGCGTGGCTGGATTCCGTGAACCCGTCGACCGGGGAGGCGTGGGCCCGGGTGCCGCGGTCGGGTGCCGTGGACGCGGAGGCCGCGGTGGAGGCCGCGCGGAGCGCGTTTCCGGGATGGGCGGCGCTGCCGCCCGCGCGGCGCGCGATGTACCTCAAGGCGGTGGCGCGCGTCGTCGCCGAGCACGCGGCGGAACTCGCCGAGATCGAGGCCCGGGACAACGGTCGGATCATCCGCGACGTGGCCGGCGGCGACCTGCCCGGCGTCGCCTATATGTGGGACGCGTTCGCGGGCGAGTGCGATGCCGCGGTGCGCGGCATGAGCACGCAGGTCGGGCCGACCACGGTCGGTCTGACCCGGCGTGAGCCCTACGGCGTCGTACTCGGCATCATCCCCTGGAACGCGCCGCTCCCCACCCTCACCGCGAAGGCCGGTGCCGCGCTCGCCGCCGGCAACACCGCGGTGATCAAGCCCGCCGAGCAGGCGTCCGCGTCGTCGCTGCGGTTCGCCGAACTGGTGGCGGACGTGCTGCCGCCCGGCGTCCTCAACATCGTCGCGGGCCTCGGCGAGGAGGTCGGCGACCCGCTGGTCCGGCACGCGGGAATCGACCGGATCTCGCTCACCGGCTCGACCGCGACCGGGCAGGTCGTCACCCGTGCCTCCGCCGACCACCTCAAGCCGCTGGCGCTCGAACTCGGCGGCAAGTCCCCGAACATCGTCTTTGCCGACGCCGACCTCGACGCCGCCGCCGTCGGCGCCACCACCACGGCCGTCTTCACCGGCAACGCGGGCCAGGTCTGCTACGCCGGGACCCGGATCCTCGTCGAACACTCCGTCTTCGACGACTTCGTCGAGCGGATGCGGGCCGCGGTGGCGGGCGTCGTGCTGGGCGACGCACTCGATCCGGCGACGACGATGGGGCCGATCGTGTCCGCCGAGCAGTTCGCCCGGGTGGCCGGATACCTCGACGGCGCCGCGGGGGAAGGCGCCGAGGCGGTGTTCGGCGGGCGCCGCGGGGCCGCGTTGTTCCCCGACGGATCACCGTACGCCGACGGCTACTTCGTCGAACCGACGCTGCTCCGGGTGCCGGACAACACGCTGCGGGTGTGCCGAGAGGAGATCTTCGGGCCGGTCGCGGTCGTCATGCCGTTCGCCGACGAGGACGACGCGGTGCGGATCGCCAACGACACCGGCTACGGCCTCGCCGCCGGCGTCTGGACGCAGTCCCTCGCCCGCGCGCACCGCATGAGCGCCGCGCTGCACGCCGGGTTCGTCTGGGTCAACACCTATCGCCGTCTGGGCGGCGGCCTCCCGTTCGCGGGCATCGGCGACAGCGGCTACGGCCACGACTCGGTGCTGGAGAACACGCGGGAGAAGTCGGTGATGATCGAACTGCTCGGCTAGGGAGTGTCCGGCCGCGCCCGGACCGGTGTGCGGCCGCTACGACACCCTCTTGCGTTCGTTGTCGGTGATCCAGTCGGTGCTGCCCAACGCCCTGCTGCCGGCCCCGGGACTACTCCGAAGCCGCCGGTCCGCTCCCCGATGCCGACTGCCGCCGCCCCGTCGCCTGCTTCACCGCGACCTTGGCCGTGCTGGCCTTCGCGCGCGTCCGGGCCCGGAAAGCGGCCGCTTTGGCGCGGTTGCCGCAGCCGCGCATGTCGCACCAGCGGCGGGAGCGGCGGTGGGACGCGTCCACGTACAGGCGCGTGCACGGCGTGGCCTCGCATTCGCGGATGAGGACCGCGTCGGGGCCGCCGAGGAGTTCGACGGCGGACCGGGCCACGTCGGCGAGGACGCTCCGGATGTCCCCGGCGCGGCGCACCGTCGCGTCCGCGCCCAGGCGGACGGTGCCGGGTGCGTTGGCGGCGTGCCGGTTGACGGTGGCCAGGTCCTTCCGGGTGAAGCGGGCGCCGGTGCGGGCCGCGGTGGCCAGCCGGTAGACCGCTTCGCGCAGCGTGACCGCGTCCGCGTAGTCCGTGTCGGACGGCGGCTCGGCCAGCGCGCCGCCCGCGGTGCCGGACGCGGCCGCCCACACCGCCAAATCGACGGTTGCGGGCATGAGTTCGATCGGCTCGGTGGTCCGCCGGCCGACCGTGCCGACGAAGTCGAGGGCGAGATTTCCGCTGACGAACGTGAACTCGGGCGCTGACATGCCGTCGATCCTAACCGAATTGACAGGTTACTTTCTCGTCAATAATCTCCGGTAACCACATTGTAGGGTTACTTCTTGGGGGCTCTTGTGACCACGGCGACCACCGCGCCCGTACCGCACACCACCGTCCGGCCGCGGCACCGCTGGGTCGTGCTGGCTCTCGGGGTCGCCGCGCAGGCGGCGTTCTCCGCGATGTTCTCCGGGCTCCCGGTGACGGGCGTCACCATGCGCGCCGACTACGGCTTCAGCACCGGCCAACTGGGATTCGTCATCGGCTGCCTCGGCCTGGGCGTCGCGGCGTCGGACATCGTGTGGGGCTTGCTGACGGATCGGTTCGGCGACCGGCGGATCCTGCTGACGGGGCTGATATCGACGGGATCGGTGCTGGTCGCGATGGCCGCGGTCGCGACGCCCGCGGACGGCACCGGAGTATGGCGGTTGGCCGGATTCCTGTTCGCCGCGGGCGCGCTCGGCGGCAGCGTCAACGGCTCTTCCGGCCGCGCGGTGATGACATGGTTCAGCGATGCCGAGCGCGGATTCGCGATGAGCGTCCGGCAGACCGCGATCCCGGTCGGCGGGGCGGTGGGGGTGGCGGTGCTGCCGCCGGTCGCATCGGCGTACGGATTCCGCGCCGCCTACCTCACCCTCGCCGCGTTCCTGCTGCTCACCGCGGCGGCCACCGCCCGGTGGCTGCGCGCGCCGGGGGAGCCGGCGCCGACGCCGGAAGCGGCCGCGTCGGGCCCGAGCCCGCTGCGCCGCTGGGACGTGTGGCGGGTCGCGCTGGCCGGGGCGCTGCTGACCGTCCCGCAGTTCGCGGTGCTGTCGTTCGCCGGGATCTTCCTGCACGACGCGAAGGGCGCGGGCGCGGCGGCCGCCGCCGTCGCGGTGGTCACGGCGCAACTCGGCGGCGGCGCGCTGCGGATCTGGACGGGGCGGCGCAGCGACCGGGGCGGGGACCGGCGCACGTACATCCGGGTGATCGGCGTGGTCGCGGCGGTCGCGATGGCCGCGGTCGCCGTCCTCACCCACGCGCCGACGCCGGTCGCCGTCCTCGCGTTGGCGGCGGCGGGCGTGGCGGCGAACGCGTGGCACGGCGTGGCCTACACCGAAGTCGCCGTCCTGGCCGGCGCGGACCGCGCGGGCACGGCCCTCGGCCTGGCCGGCACCACGATCTTCGCCGCGGGCTTCCTGACCCCGCTCCTGCTGCCGGTCCTGCACGGCGCGACGTCATGGCCGGTGGTCTGGGCCGCCGCGGCGCTGGCCGCGTTGGCGGCCGTGCCGCTGACGCCGGGCGCGCGGCACCGCTGACGGACCACAGCCGCCGGGTGCGCGGCACGGCGGCGGCTGGAGGCCGAACGGCGAGGTGTGGTGCCGTTCGGCCTTGTCCAAGGCAACGCGTCAGGGGGCGTTGCCGGCTGCCGGGTCGGTCAGGACGGTCAGTTGGCGGGTGGAGCGGGTCATGGCGACGTAGCGGTCGACGGCGCCCTCGATGCCGGTGCCGAAGGTGTCCGGGTCGAGGAGGACGACCAGATCGAATTCGAGGCCCTTCGACAGGTCGGGCGTGAGGGCCTGGACGCGGGGGCGGTCGACGAGCGACTCCCGCAGCCGCCGGTGCTGTTCCGTGTTGGTGATGACGCATGCCACCCCCTCGTCGTGGGTGGCGAGCCACGTGTCGAGGATCGTGTCCAGGTCGGCGAGCGGGCCTCGGGTGACCGGGATGCCGCTTGCGCGGATGGACGTCGGCACGTTGGCGTCCGGCAGCGCGGCGCGGATCACCGGCTCGGCCTCCGCCATGACCTCTTCCGGCGTCCGGTAGTTGACGCTCAGCGACGCGACCTCGATCCGGTCGAAGCCGACGCGTTCCAGACGCTCCCGCCACGATTCGCCGAAGCCGTGCCGGGCCTGTGCGCGGTCGCCGACGATGGTGAAGCTGCGCGACGGGCAGCGCAGCAGCAGCATCTGCCATTCCGCGTCCGTCAGTTCCTGCGCCTCGTCGACGACGATGTGGGCGAACGGACCCGCCAGCGCATCGCGGTCGGCGGCGGGTACGGCGTCCTCGTCGACCAGACTGTTCCGCAGGTCGCCGATGCGCAGCATGCTGACGGCGCCCTCGCCGTCGTCGTCGGCCGCGACGACGTTGTCGATGACGTCGGCCATCCGCTCGCGCTGCGCGGCGAGGTCGGCCTCGCGGCGGCGCTTGCGCAGCGCGGCGTCCGGGTCCCCGAGGCGTTGGCGTGCGGCGTCGAGCAGCGGCAGGTCGGAGACCGTCCACGCGTGCGCGTCGGGGCGCTGGAGGGCGCGGACCTCGTCCGGGGTGAGCGACGGCGCGCACATGCGCAGGTAGGCGGGCACGGACCACAGGTCGCCGACCACGTCGGCGGGGTCGAGGAGAGGCCAGGCGCGGTTGAGTGCGCCGGTGAGGTCCTCGTCGTAGCGGAGCGAGCGGCGGAACAGGTCGGGGCCGATCGTGTCGTCGTGCGCACTGAGCTTGTCGTGGAGGATCGTGGCGAGTTCGTCCCAGATCAGGTCGCGGGCCTCGTTGTGCGGGGTCGCCGCGCCGGGGGCGGCGAAGGCTTCGGCCCAGTCGTCGGCGGTCAGCCGGATGTCGGCCCAGTCGGTCGACACCGTCATGCCGCGGGACGGCGGCTCTTCGTAGAGCCGGACGGCCTTCTCGATCCCCTTCACCAAGTCCGCGGAGGACTTGAGCCGCGCCACCTCGGGGTCGGCTTCCGGCGGCGCGTCCGCGCCCTCGGGGAGGAGGTCGCGGACGGTGCAGGTCAGCACGCCTTCCTCGCCGAGACTGGGGAGGACGTCGGCGACGTAGTTCAGGTACGGCTGGTGCGGCCCGACGAACAGCACGCCGCCGCGGCGGTGGCCGAGGCGGGGGTCGGAGTACAGCAGGTACGCGGTGCGGTGCAGCGCGACGACGGTCTTGCCGGTCCCGGGGCCGCCGTCGACGACCAGCGCGCCGCGGGAGCCGGCCCGGACGACGGCGTCCTGGTCGGCCTGGATGGTGGCCAGCACGTCCCGCATGCGGGACGAGCGGGTGGTGCCGAGGCTCGCGATGAACGCCGACTGGTCGTCGAGCGCGGCGTGCCCGTCGAGGCCGTCGGCGGTGAAGACCTCGTCCCAGTAGTCGCCGACCCGGCCGCGCGTCCAGCGGTACCGGCGGCGGCTGGCGAGCCCCATCGGATCGGCGTGCGTCGCCCCGAAGAACGGCGCGGCGGCAGGCGACCGCCAGTCGACCAGCAGCCGTCGGCCGTCGGCATCGGTGAGGCCGAGCCGTCCGACGTACACAGGATCGTCGGCGCCCTCGGGCACCATGCGGCCGAGGCACAAGTCCAGCCCGAACCGGCGCAGCGCGCGCAGCCGGCCGCTCAGCCGGTACACCTCGACGTCCCGCTCCATCGCGGCCTGCCCCGCCCCGCCGGGCGCCTTCCGCACCGCGTCGAGCTGCTCGGCCACCTCGGCGGTCGCCCGCGCCAGGCTCTCCCCGATCGCCGCGAAATGCGCCTCGTCGCCCCCGATCAGTCCCGGATCGGCCTTCCCGGCCAACCGCTCCGGCAACGCGAACGCACTCCCGCCCTGCGCTCCGCCCCGTTCCGACTTTTCCGACAAACGCACAGACAAAGTGCTAACCGCCCAATCCTTCAGCTTTTGGCTTCGGCGGATGATTCTGCGGGGTCAGGGGGGCCTTGCCGCAAGACCCCCTGTGCGCTATACCTTGAACATGGCGAGGAGAGCACAAGCTCCTCGCCTTTGTGTTTGCCGGACGTGTGCGGCCGGTTGCTCGGGTGCGGGTGGCCGGCTGCGCAGGGCCGTCGACGAGGCGTGCCGGGCGCGACCGCGGCGAGGCGCGAGCCCTCGGCCATGCGGCGCCCGACGGAGTTCCGGCCAGGGACGGGTTCATTCGCCCTGCGGGCGGGGGTTCGCTTTCGGCAGGATGATGCCCGGTCCGCCGCCGACCCCGGTCGTCCGAGCCGGGGTGCCTCGCGCGGAAGGGCTCTCCGGTGCCGCGGGGTCACCAGCGGCGGGGGCGGCGGCTCTTGCGGCGGAACGATGCGGTAGCCGGTTGGTTGCCCCGGCCGATTCCGCCGCCTCGAATTCACTCAGGCGTTTGACTTGATTCCGTTGCCGCCGCGCGCTTGCATGCGGGGATGGTGGACGGGTGGCCGCGGGACCGGGTGGCAATTGCCGGGGTGGGCTGGACCGAGTACGCGAAGGACTCGGGGGTCAGCACGCTGACGCTGGCGTCGCGGGCCGTCTCCCGGGCGCTGGCGGATGCCGGGCTCGGGCACGGCGACGTCGACGGGGTCGCGTGCCACCGGGTCGGGGACTCGGTGCAGGCGGTGCTGGTGGCGCAGGCGCTGGGGGTGCGGGACCTGCGGTTCCACCTGGACATGTTCGGGGGCGGCGGTACCTCGCACCAGGTGGTGGCGCAGGCCGCGTTGGCGGTGGCCTCCGGGATGGCCGAGACCGTGGTGTGCTGGCGGGCCGTCAACGCGCGGTCGGAGTTCCGGATGGGCGGTACCGGGCGTGCGGCGCCCGACGCGTTGGAGTTCGCGTACCAACTGCCGTACGGCTACGCCACCCCGCCGCAGCAGTACGCCATGCTCGCCCGCGCCTGGATGCACGCCCGCGGCGCGGCGCCCGAGGACCTCGGGCGGGTGGCCATCACGCAGCGCGAGCACGCGCTGCTGAGCGAGCGCGCGATGATGCGCAAGCCGCTCACCATGGACGACTACCTCGCCGCCCGCCCCATCGCCGAGCCGCTGCGGCTGTACGACTGCTGCCTGGAGACGGACGCCGCCGTCGCCGTGGTCGTCACCGGCGCCGAACGGGCCCGCGCGCTGCGGCAGCCGCCCGTGCTGATCGCCGGGGCCGCGACCGGCGGAGGGCACTGGCTGTTCTCGAACGGCCGGGAGGATCCGACGGTGAGCGCGGCGGCCGACCTGGCGCCGCGGCTCTACCGGGCGGCCGGTGTCGGGCCCGGCGAGATCGATGTCGCCGAGCTGTACGACGCGTTCACGTTCCTGGTGCCGCTCCAACTCGAGGACTACGGCTTGGTGCCGCGCGGCGAGACCGGCGGGTTCTACGCCGACGGCCATGCGCGCCTCGGCGGACGGCTGCCCGTCAACACGCACGGCGGGCACCTGTCGGAGGGTTACGTGCACGGCATCAACCACATCGCCGAAGCGGTGACGCAGCTGCGCGGAGCCGCCGGTGCGCGGCAAGTCCCGGGCGCGGAGACCGCGCTGACGACCGGTCAGCCGGGGTATGTGGGCGGGACGTGCTCCGCCCTCGTCCTGCGGCGCGATCGGTAGCGCCCGACCTCCGGCGCGACCGGGAGCACTCGACGCGGAAAGGCCCGACATGACCGTACGACCGAACGTCGACCGCGACTCCGCGGCCTGGTGGGCCCGGATCGCCGCGCACGAACTCGTCTTCCAGCGCTGTGCCGACTGCGCGCGGTGGCGGTGGCCCGACCGGGCGATGTGCAACGCCTGCGGCTCGTTCGCCTGGCGGCATGAACCGGCCTCGGGGAAAGGCGAGATCGCCAGTTGGATCGTCAACCACCACCGGTTCTCCGCGGATTCGCAAGTGCCGTACGTCGTCCTCACCGTCCGCGTGGACGAGCAGCCGGATCTTCTGCTGCCCGGCGCGTTCGACGGCGCACACGATGATCCCCGGCTGGCGATCGGAGCACGTGTCACGGCCGGGTTCCGGGACCTGCCGGGGGAGCCCGCGGCGGCCCTGCTGACCTGGTCGGCTGCCGCTCCGCAAGCCGGTGGGCCGCACCAAAATTCAAGCACTCGCTTGATTTAGCCGGAGCCCACCGGCAGGATGCGCCCAGAGCCCCACGCCCGCACACACGACCCGCGACTCTTCCAAGGCAGGTCCCGCGATGCGCAACGGATTTCCGGTCTTCGACGCCGACGCCCACGTGATCTACCCGCGCGACCTGTGGACGCGGTTCCTCGACAAGAAGCACGCCGACCGGTTCGGCCGCCGCCAGCCGTTCCCCGGGTTCGACACCTACAACCCGGTGACCGTGGACGGCCGTTGGACCCAGCACGACACCATCGTCTACGGCCGTTTCCAGGAAGCCATCAACTGGACCACGGACGACATGCGCCGCATCTACGGCGACGACCTGCTCCTCAACGGCTTCACCGGCGACCGTGTGGCGGCCGCCCTCGCCCGGGACGGCATCGACGTCGCGGTGATCTACGGGCCCGAGTACGACATGTGGTTCGACGGCATCGACCCCGAACTCCAGGCCGCCATGGCGCGCGCCTACAACCGCTGGGGGCAGGAGATGCGCGAGACGTCCGGGCACCGCGTCCACGTCTCCGGGCCCGTCCCGCTGGTCGACATCGGCCGTGCCGTCGAGGAAGTCGCCCACGCATACGAGACGTTGGGCACCCGCTGCTTCTGGGCCCGCCCGAACCCGTTCGACGGGCGCACCCTCGGCGACCGCTACTACGACCCGCTCTGGGAAGCCCTGCAAGACCTCGGCGTCGCCTTCGGCACCCACGAGTTCATGGGGCTCAAGGGCCAATCGTTCGGCCACGACCGGTACAAGACCTTCACCGAGTGGCACACGGTCGTGCACCCGTTCGAGACCATGGGTGTCATCACCTCGATGATCGTGCACGGCGTGTTCGAGCGCTTCCCGCGGCTGCGCGTCGCCTACCTGGAAGCCGGCTGCGGCTGGCTGCCGAGCTGGCTGCACCGCATCGACGAGCAGCTGGAGATGGCCGGAGAGCGGGAGTTCCCCGAGCTGACGATGAACGCGACCGGCTACTTCCGGCGCAACGGATGGATCTCGACGGAGTGCGAAGACCCCTTCGTGGCCGACGTCGTGCGCTGGATGGGCGACGACCGGATCCTGTTCGAAAGCGACTTCCCGCACCCCGACTCCAAGTTCCCGCACACCACCGAGGAGTTCCTCGGCCAAGGCGCGCACATCCTGTCGGACGCGAGCAAGCGCAAGATCCTGTGGGACAACCCGGTGGACTTCTACCGCTTCCCGGACGCCTACCTGCCCACGGACCTCACCGAAGCCACGGACCGGAGCAACGCATGACGACGCGCATCATCTCCGCGGACTGCCACGTCAACGAACCCCCGCACGTCTTCGACAGCGTCCCGGCCGCATACCGCGACCGCACGCCCCGCCTGATGCGCGGCGCGGACGGCGGCGACGGCTGGAGCTTCGACGGCAAGCCGCCCAAGCGCACCTACGGCGTGGAAGCGATGGCGGGCCGGACCAAGGACGAACACGTCGCCTCCGGGCTCCGGTTCGACGACATCCTGCCCGGCAACTACGACGGCGCCGCACACATCGCCGACATGGAACGCGACGGCGTCGACGTGTCCGTGGTCTACCCGGCGCAGGCGATCTTCACCTACCAGGAACCCGACCGCGGCCTCGCGCAGGCCTGCATACGGGCCTACAACGACTGGATCCTCGGCGAGTTCCAGGCCGCCGACCCGCGCCGGATCGTCGGGCTGCCGATGCTGCCCGTCGACGACGGAATGGCGGCCGCGACCGCCGAACTCGACCGGGTGCTCGCGGCGGGCGCGAAGGCGGCCTTCCTGCCCGGGAACCCGGAACGGCCCTACCACGACCCGTACTACACGGAAATGTGGACGGCCGCCGAACGCAACGGCGTTCCGCTCACGTACCACCGCACCTTCGGCGGCAAGCCGCAGGAAGCCGACTGGGACAACGTCGCCGCGAACAACTTCAGTGCGGCCGGCACCGTGCACCGGTTCTTCGGCTCGACCAAGCAGCTCACCTACATGGCGCTCGGCGGCGTCTTCGAACGACACCCCGGGCTGCGCCTGGTCATCGGCGAAGTCAACTTCGGCTGGCTGCCGTTCTGGGCACAGACCGCCGACGAACAGTTCGAGAACCAGCACAGCATGGGCACCCACCGGATCACCGCGCCGCCGAGCGGGATCCTCGGCGAGCAGGTGTTCGTGACCGTGCTCGACGACCGGGTGGGCTTCGACCTCGCGCGAAGCGGGGCCTACCCCTATCTGGCGAAGGCCGCGATGTTCTCCACGGACTACCCGCACAGCGTGTGCTTGTGGCCGAACACCCGCAAGATCGCCGACGAGCTGACACAGGGGCTGGCCGAGGCCGACGCGGCGGCGATCCTGGCCGGCAACGCGGCTCGGATATACGGAGTCTGACGATGTCTCAGGGCATCCGCCGACCGCACGAGGCGGTGGACTTCGGCGAGGCGGCACACCGCTTCCCGCCGCCGCCGGAGTACTTCGAAACGGCCTACTTCGCCACGCCCGAGGAGATCGAGCGCACGCAGCTCGCGCGGCTGCGGCACCGCGCGGATACGGCGTACCGCATCCCGTTTCACCGGCGGCGCTGGGACGAGGCCGGGTTCGCCCCCGGCGACCTGCGGAGGCTGGACGACCTGTGGAGGGCGCCCGCGTACACCGTCGACGACATCCGGCGCAGCATCGAGGCCGTGCCGCCGTACGGCGACTACCAGGGCGTGACGCCCGCCGACGCGGCCCGCGAGCCCATGCGGCTCTACATGTCGGGCGGCACCACGGGCGCCTCGCGGCCGACGTTCTACACCGCCTGGGACCGCGCGGTGGGCGGCATCCTGGAAGCCCGGCAGCTGTACATGCAGGGCGTGCGGCCGGGCGACGTGGTGATCAACTCGTGGTCGTACGGCACCCACAACGGCGCCTTCTCGTTCGACGAAGCCGCCTACCAATGGCTCAACTGCGTCGTGATCACCGCGAGCACCGGCAACGTCACCTCCAGCCGCAAGCAGGTCGAACTAGCCCTGGAATACGGGGCCTCGGCCATCCTGACCGCCGGCGACTACGTACTGCGCCTCGCCGAAGTCGTGCGCGAGATGGGGCTCGACCCGCGCACCGACCTCGCGCTCAAGGCGATCCCGAACATCGGCGACACCAAGCTGCTCGAAGAGACCTTCGGGCTGCCCTGCTACGCGACGTACGGCTTCCACGAAGTGCAGACCGTCGCGGTCGAGTGCGAGGCCCGCAGCGGCTTGCACATCTTCGAGGACGCGTTCGTCGTGCAGGTCGTCGACCCGGAGACCGGCGAACGCCTGCCGGACGGCGAGACCGGCGCGTTGGTCGTCACCGAACTGTACAAAACGGGCAGCGCGCAGTTCCGCTACAACATCATGGACCTCTCCTACCTGATGCCGCGTCACCGGTGCGCCTGCGGCTCGTGGTTGCGCAAGATCGGGCCGTTCGCCGGGCGCGGCGACAACATGGTCAAGCTGCGCGGCGTGAACCTGTGGCCGGAGGTCGTGGGCGAGATCGCGACGGGCGTGCCGGGCACGGCACCCGACTACTTCGTCCGGGCGATCCGCGAGGGCAACCGCGACGAGATGGTCGTACACGTGGTCGGGGAGGGGGACCCTTCGGGCTTCGCGGTGCTTGCCGCTAGCGTCGAGGAAGCCCTGCGCGAACGCTTCGGCGTCCGCATCCGCGCCGAGATCGCGGTGCCCGGCGCTCTCGACGCGTGGACGGGCGTCGACGTCTCGCCGAAGCTCAAGAGGTTCCGCGATGAACGCTGAGACGAACGCCGAGACGAACGCCGAGACGAACGCCGGCGCTCCCGCCGCCCTGCCCGTCGTCGACTACCTGTGCAACGCGTTCTTCCCGGACCGCCAGGCCCTGTGGGACGAGGCGATCGCGGCGACCGGTATCAACGTGCGCGTCCGCCGCGGCCCCGACGAGGCGTTCTGCGACGGCGACACGATGGTCGGACGGATGGACGCGCTCGGTGTGGCCACCGTCCTGCTGTCCACCGGCGACCTGTCCGCGCGCGCCGCGATCGACCCGCGCGACTACGACCACTTCGCGATGCGCTGGGACGAGTACGGAGAGCTGACGAAACGCCATCCAGGGCGGTTCGCCGCCCTGCTGGTCGTCGACCCGACGCGCGGCATGGCGGGCGTCGCGGAAGCGCGGTCGCGGATCGCCGACGATCCGACGGTCGTCGGCCTGTACCTGCACACGCACAGCTGGGACCGGCGCTTCGACCACGCCGACTACTACCCCTGGTACGCGATGTGCGCCGACCTCGACATCCCGGTCGCCATGCAGGCCGGCACCTCGGGCGGCCTCATGGCCAGCGAATGCGGCCACCCGATCGGCATCGACAGGCCCGCGCTGTACTTCCCGACGGTGCGGTTCGTGCTGTCGCACACCGGCTGGCCGTGGGTCGACGAGGCGGTCTCCCTGGCGCTGAAGTTCCCGAACGTCTACCTCGGCACCGGCGCGTACCCGCCGCGGCACTGGCACGCATCGGTGCACCAGTTCCTGACCGGGCCCGGCCGCCGCAAGGTGCTGTTCGGGACGAACTTCCCGACCGTCGCGCACGCCAAGGCCCTCGCTCAGATCGACGAGCTGGGACTGCGCGACGACGTGCGGGCGCGGCTGATCGGCGGGACGGCGTACGAGGTGTTCCCCCGCCTCGCCCCGGTCCCGGGACTTCTCGGCACGGCAGGAGGATCCGCGTGAGCGATGCGACGAACGGCGTGGCGACCGGGGCGGCGGCGGATGTCGGGCCCACCGTGGGGGTGGTCTACGGCATCCCGCCGCAGCCGCCGGTCGCGGCGAACACCCGGATGCTGGAGGCCGGGGCGCTGCGGATCGGCGTCGAGTACCGCGATGTCGACCCCGAGGCGCTGCGTGCCGCGTACGCGGGCAACGCGGCACAGCTCGCCGAGCTGGAGGCCAAGTCGCCGGTCGGCGGATTCTCCGACGAAGGCGTGTCCGTGCACGTGTTCGACGCCGAGGACGGGCACGAGTACCTGCGGTTCGACTTGTTCGACGGCGAACCCCACTACCACTACAACCACCGTCCAGGCCCCGTCGGCGAGGCGGTCAACAACGTGGTGCCGTTCGACGTCACCGCGGGCGGCGACATGCTGGAGTGGGCGTTCGAGCGCCTGCGCACCCGGCTGCCGCAGATGCTGGCCAAGGCCGGCGGCGGGCACCTCGTGCCCCGGGTGGACCGGGCCGCACTGGAACCCGTGCTCGCCGAGGCCCGGGGGCTGGCGGTGGCGGCGCGCGAAGGCTACCGGCGGGCCGCGGAGGCCGGCGCGTGACCGGTGAGCCCGGGAAGGCCGTGCCCGAACACGAGGTGAAGGCGCTGCTCGCCGGGCTGGGTGTGGCGGTGCCGCGCGGGGCCGTGGTGGCCGCGGGGGAGCGCGGGGTCGACTGGGCGGCGCGGGCCGGATCGCTCGGCCCGCTCGTCCTCAAGGCGTACGGCCCCGGCATCGTGCACAAGACCGACGTCGGCGCGGTGCGCCTCGGCCTGGACGCGGCGACGCTGCCGGACGCCGTGCGCGCGATGCGGGACCGCCTCGCCGACCACGGGATCACCCCGGACGGGTGGCTCGTCGAGGAGCAGCAGCCGCCGGGTGTCGAACTCATCGCCGGGGTGATCCGCGGCCCGTTCGGCCTCGCCACCCTCGTCGGGCACGGCGGCGTGCTCGCCGAGACCCTCGACCAGGCCGTGGTACGCCTCCAGCCGCTCGGCGACGGCGGAGCGGCCGCCCTGGTCGACGCGTTGCCGGGCGCCGCCGTGCTGCACGGGGTGCGCGGCGGGGCCGCGGTCGACGTCGACGCGGTGACGGCCTTGCTGCGCTGCCTCGACGCGGTGCCGGAGGCGGTGGCGAAGGCATATCCGGGATTCGTCCTCGACGAGTTCGAATGCAACCCGGTGATCGCCACACCGCACGGGGCGGTGGCGGTCGACGCGCGCCTCATCCTGCGCGCCGCCGACGCCCCGGAGCCGCCGCGGGACGGCACCGACTTCACCCGGCTCTTCGCCCCGCGCACCGTCGCGGTCGCGGGCGCGTCCACCACGAAAGTCACCTTCGGCAACCGGTTCCTGGCCGCCTACCGGGCCTTCGGCCGCGCGGACGGCCTGTATGCGGTCCACCCGACGGCCGCCGAGGTGGACGGCGTCCCGGCGGTGCCCTCGGTCGCCGAGATCCCCGGCGGCGCCGACTACCTGCTCGTCGCCGTCCCGGCCGCGGCCACCCCGGACCTGGTCGCGGGTGCGGCCGGGCACGCGCGGTTCGTGCACGTGGTCAGCGGCGGCTTCCGGGAAGCCGGAGATGCCGGGCTGGAAGCCCGCCTGGCGGCCGCCGCCCGCGGCGCGGGCGTCCGGCTGCTGGGACCGAACTGCCTCGGCGTGTACGCCCCCGCCGGGCGCCAGACCTTCCAGCTCGGCGTGCCCGCCGAACCGGGCGGCGTCGGCGTCGTCTCGCAGAGCGGCGGCCTGGCCGGCGACATCGTCGCCGCCGGCACCCGGCGCGGCCTGCGGTTCTCCGGACTGGTCACCATCGGCAACGCGGTCGACGTGGACGCGGCCGAACTCCTCGGCCACTTCGCGGACGATCCGGCGACCCGGGTGATCGGCCTGTACGTCGAAGGCACCGGCGGAGGCGAACGCCTCACCGCCGCGCTGCGCCGCGCGGCCGACCGCGGAAAGCCGGTGGTGGCGCTGGTCGGCGGACGCAGCCGCCAAGGTGCCCGCGCGGTCGCGTCGCACACCGGCGCCCTCGCCGGGGACGCCCGGATGTGGCAGGCGCTCCGCGCCGACACCGGGCTGACCGTCGTGGACTCGCTCGAGGACTTCCTGGCCGTGCTGGGGATGTTCCAGCGGTATGCCGGGTCTTCGCGGGGCGCCGAGGGCGTGCTGGTCGTCGGCCCGGGCGGCGGCGCTTCCGTGCTGGCGACGGACGCGTGCGACCGCGCCGGGCTGGAGGTGCGGCCGCTTCCCGCGGAGGCGGCGGCCGGGCTGCGGCGGCTGGGCTACGGCGCCGGAACGTCACTGGTCAATCCGATCGAGATCCCGCTGGGCCCGGCCGTCGAAGGCGGCTCGGTCTTCGGCCGGGTGCTCGCGGCGGTCGCGGACGGCGGCGCGGCGTACGGGGACGCGCTGCTGCACGTGAACGTCCAGTCGTACTACGGGTATGCGGACACCGGCGCCGCACCGCTCGTCCGACTTGTGGACGGGCTCGCGGAGTTGCCGCCCTCCGGACCGCGCCTGAGCCTCGTCCTCCGCAACCTGGAATGCGCGCCCCCGGACGATGCGGAAGCCATCGCCGCGGCGGGCCTCCGGGCCGCGATTCCGCTGTTCGGCAACCTCGACCAAGCCGCGGCGGCGATCGCGGCCGTGCAAGGCCGGCAAGACGCCCGGTGCCCCCACTGCCTCCGAACCGACGACGACCGGAAGCCCATTCCGGGACGGGAGTTATAGATGCGCGCTGCTGTGCTGACCGAGTTCCACGCGCCGCTGGTGCTGCGCGACGACGTGGAGATCGCGGACCCGGGGCCGGGCGAGGTGCTCGTCCGGGTCGCCGCCTCCGGGATCTGCGGCTCCGACCTGAAGGCGATCGACGGCAAGAGCCCGGTCGCCCGCGAACTCCCCGCCGTTCTGGGGCACGAAAGCTCCGGCATCGTCGAGGAGATCGGCGCGGGCGTCACCATGGTCGCGCCGGGCGACCGCGTGGTGGTCGCGATGACCGGCCACTGCGGGCGCTGCGCGGGCTGCCGAAGCGGTTCACCTGCGGCCTGCCGCAGCCCGATCCGGCAGAGCCAGCTCGGACGCATGCGGGACGGGACGACGCGGCTGCGGGTGGACGGGATGGCCGCGTACCCGTTCATCGGCATCGGTTCGTTCGCCGAATACGTGTGCGTGAACGAGGAGATGCTCGTCCCGGTGCCGGACGCCCTGCCGCTGGACGCGGCGTGCCTGCTCGCCTGCGGCGTGGTCACCGGGGTAGGCGCGGTGCTGAACACCGCTGAGGTGCAGCCCGGTTCGACCGTGCTGGTGGTGGGCGCGGGCGGCGTCGGGCTCAACGTCGTGCAGGGCGCGGTGCTGACGGGAGCCTCGCGGATCATCGTCGCCGATGTGAACCCGGCGAAGCTGCCCGGCGCGATGGCACTGGGCGCCACCGAGACACTGGTCGCGGACGACGCGCTCGCCGAGACGGTCGGCAAGGCGACGGACGGCGGCGTCGACTACGCGTTCGACGTCACCGGTCATGCCGGCGTCCTCGCCCAGGCGTTCGCCGCCACGCGCGAAGGCGGCACCGCGGTGATGGTGGGGAGCCCGCCGAACGAGCCGATCAGCGTGCTGCCGCAGCAACTCTTCTTCAACCGCACGCTGAAAGGCTGCGCGGGCGGCGGCGGCCTTCCGTCCCGCGACTTGCCGCGGCTGATGGCGATGGCAGTGTCCGGACGGCTCGACCTGGGCGGGTTGATCACCCGTCAGGTGCCGCTGGAGGACATCAACACGGCCATCACAAGCGTGCGTTCGGGACGCGAGGCGCGGGCGGTGGTGTCGCTGCTGGCGTGAGCGATGTGCAACCACCCAGTGGGTGGACGGCGGGGTTGGGGCACAATCCCGTTCCATGATTCTTGACGGGGCAAGAAGACGGGGCGTGGTGTGGCGGCCGTACGCGGCACGCATATCCGGGGTGGCGGCGGTGCTCTGCTTCCTGGCCGCCGCGGTGTGGTCGTGGTGGTCGGCGTGGCATCTGCCGTCCTGGGACCGGCAGATGGACCTGCACGTCTACCGGGGCGCCGTGCTGGCCGTCCGGGACGGTCATCCGCTCTACAAGTACGTCGCGGAGAACGGCGATCCGTTCACCTACCCGCCGTTCGCCGCGGTGGTGATGTGGCCGCTCGGCTGGGTGTCGGAGCCGGTCGCGCGCGTGCTGTGGACGGGGGCGACGCTCGCCGCGGTCGTCGGTATCGCCGCCACGCTGCTCGCCCGGCGCGGGATCGAAGGCCGACGCCGGTACACCGCGTTGACGCTGGTCGGAGCCTCCGTGCTGCTGCTGTCGGCGCCGGTGCAGAGCAACCTGCGGTTCGGCCAAATCAGTGTGTTCCTGGTGTTGTTGGCCTTCCTGGACGTGCTCGACGCGCTGCCGCGCCCGCTGCGCGGCGTGCTCGTCGGGATCGCCGCGGCGATCAAGCTGACGCCGATGCTGTTCATCCCGTACCTCTGGGCGACGGGCCGGCGCCGCGACGCGGTGCGCGCGAGCGCCGCCTTCGCGGCGTGCACGGGCTTGGCGCACGCGCTGTGGCCCGCCGACTCCACGACGTTCTGGACGTCGGCGGTCTTCAGCACGTCCCGCATCGGCAACCTGGCCGCGAGCGGCAACCAGTCGATCAACGGCGCGCTGATCCGCACGGGCGTGGTCCCGCCGGAGCGCGCGGTGGCGTGGCTGCTGCTGTCCGCGCTGATCTGCGTGATCGCCTTGGTCGGCGCCTGCCACAGCTACCGCACCGGGCGCGCGGTGCAGGGCGCGGTGATCGTCGGCTGCGCGACGGTGGCGGCGTCGCCGGTGTCGTGGACGCACCACCAGGTGTGGCTGGTGCTGGCCGGCCTGCTGCTCGTCGCCGGACCGGGCAAGGCCCGGGTCGGGTCGGGCGCGGCCCTGCTGATCGGCATGACGATCAGCGTCGGCGGGTGGCTGCCCGGCGGCTTCGTGGCCGACAACGTCCGGCTGCTGGCCGCGCTGGGCGTGTGCGCGTGGGGGCTGGCGCCGTTGTGGCACCGGGGGACGGTCACGGCCCACGTGCTGCCCGGGGTGCGGGTACTCCTGAGGCCGCGGACGGTGATGGCGTACGCGGCGGTGGCGGCGGTGGCCGCCGGGGTGGTGGTGGCCGTGGTGCGGGAAGCGCCGGTGACGGTGCGGGTGCGGACGGCGGGGGATCGCGATACGGCGTTGTGGGGGGCCGGGACGGACGAGTGCGCGACGTTCGCCCAGGCGCCCCTGCCCGGCGGCCGCCCCGGAACGACTCTGGCCTGCGAAAGCGCGGTCGATCCGGTGGGTGGACGGCAGCTCAACTTCGGTGCGGGCACAGCCGCGGACGGCACGGTGACGATCCAGGGGCAAGTCGGCCCGGAGGTTGCACGCTTGGTCTTCGTGACGGTCGAGGGGACCCGGGCGATCGAGGTGCCGCTGATCCCGGCGCCAGGGCCGACCGGAGGTCCGATCCGCCTGCCCGGCAACGCCGCGGTACCGCGCATGGGCCCCGCGCCGTTTCCCGGCGGCCCGATCGAGGACCATCGCATCAACGGCGCACGGAACTTCGGGATAGCGGTGAGCAACACCAGCCACGCCCTGCTGCTCGCGTACGGGCCCGACGGCCGGTTGATCGCCGAGGGCGGAGACAAACTGCGCTACGGCTGATGCTCCATGTGTTTTGGGGAAGCTCCGCCAACTGTGGGGGAGTTCCTCACGACCATCACCCCCGCCCCGCGCTACCTTCTGGGAAACGCTGTGACAACGGGGGTTACGCGACATGGTCGAAAAGTTGACCGAGCTTTGGGTCAGGGCCAGCAGTGGGGGAGGCCGCGGCGGGGGCGGCGGGGGTGGTCGCGGTGGCGGCAGCAGCGGCGGTCGGGGTGGCGGCCGCGGTGGTGGCGGAGGCTACTACGGGAGCAGCGGCGGCGGCGGTGGTGGTGGCGGTGGGGCTGGAGATCCCGGTGACCTCTGGCTGGTCATCGCGATTCTGCTCGTCACGGTGTTCGTGGTCGTTCTGGTGGTGCTGATCGTCCGCCAGAACCAGGCGAACGCCGCCGCGGCGGCGGCCGGCGCCGCCTTCGTGCCGCCCCTGCCGCCCTACCCGCCCCGCCCGACAACACCCGCACCGACGATGCCCCCACCGACGGCCCCACCGTTCGCCGTCCCCCCGCCGACGACACCGTGAACGCCTGACCCGGGCCGACCGGTTCTGGTGCAATGGTTGCCTGGCTGCGGCAGCCGGGACGGGGTCGGATGCCCCGATCCCCGGGGGCCGCGACGAGGGGAGCCCGCATGAGCACGGTGCAGCACGACGTGGATACGGTGCGGCCGCCGCGGGTGGAGGAAGTTGCGGACGGGGTGTTCGCGTACGTGCAGCCCGATGGGACCTGGTGGATCAACAACACGGGGTTCATCGTCGGGCGGCGCGGGGTGGTCAGTGTGGATGCCTGTGCGACGGTGCGGCGGACGCGGGCGTATCTGGACGCGATCGCCGGGGTCACCGCGCAGCCGGTGCGGACGTTGATCAATACGCACCACCACGGCGACCACACGTTCGGCAACCACCTGTTCCGCGGCGCGACGATCGTCGGGCACGAGGCGACGCGGCAGGGGATCGCCGACTGGGGCGAGCCGCGGTCGGCGCCGTTCTGGACCGACGTCGAGTGGGGGGACGTGGTCCTCGAACCGCCGTTCCTGACGTACACCGACGGGGTGACGGTGTGGTCCGACGAAATGCGTGCGGAGGTACGGCACGTCGGCGGACCGGCGCATACGACGAACGACTCGGTCGTCTGGCTGCCCGAGCAGCGGCTGCTGTTCAGCGGTGACGTCCTGTTCAACGGCGGGACCCCGTTCGTGGTCCAGGGGTCCGTCGCGGGCACGATCCAGGTGCTGGAGGAGGTCGTCAAGCCGCTGGGTGCCGCGACGATCGTTCCGGGGCACGGCGCGGTCGCCGGGCCGGAACTGGTCGACCGAGTGCTGGGCTACCTGCGGTTCGTGCAGGCCGCGGCGGTGGCCGGGCACAGTTCCGGGCTGACGCCGTTGCAGACCGCGCGGGAGCTGGATCTCGGCGAGTACGGCGAACTCCTCGACAGCGAACGCATCGTCGGCAATCTGCACCGGGCGTACGCGGAACTGGAGCCGGGCCCGCTCGGCCGCCCGATCGACGTGGCAGCGGCGTTGGGGGACATGGTCGCGTACAACGGGGGCAAGCCGCTGACCTGCTTGGCGTGAGAGCGGTGACGACCAGCCGACCGGCCTCGGGTCGGCCGGCTGTCACCCCTGCGGCGTCACTCGCCCGGCGGGCGGGCCGTCGCCCCCAGCATCCCGTCCAGCAATTCGCCGATCCCCAGAGCGATTTCGTCGCGTGAGGGGGGTTCGTCCCAGCCCGCGCCCGCTACGGAATCGAACATGACGCCCTCGCACCACGTGACGAGGAAGCGGCCGTGGCGGGCCGGGTCACGGGAGCCTAGGGCGCGCATGATGCCGACGGCGGCGGTGCGGAACGTGCGTCCGGCGTCGTCGTAGGCGCCGCGCAGTTCGGGGCGGCGGGTGGCTTCGAGGGCGAGTTCGTAGCGGGCGATCTTCTGGTCGCGGCCGCCGCGGATCGCATCGGAGACGATCGACGCGAGCAACTCCACGACGCCGTCGCGGTCTTGCGGGAGTAGCGCGGCCAGGTCCGGCGGCGCCCCGTCGGCGGCAGGGACCGGAGCCGAGCCCGGTTCCGGCATGACGCCGCCGAATTCGCCCGCTTCCAGGACGGTCATGCGGGCGAGCGTGAGTTCGAGGAGCGCCGCGCGGGTGCGGGCGTAGTACGACGTCGAGCCGGCGGGCAGGCCCGCGGTCTCGTCCACGGCACGGTGGGTGAGGCCGCGCATGCCGCGTTCCACGAGCAGGCGCACGGCGGTGTCGCCGAGCAGGTCGAGCCGGGCGCGTTTGCCGGGCGCGGCACCCGTTCCGGACGCACCGCCGCCCGACGCGAGGCCCTCCGCGGGCTTGCTTCCGGAAGGCCCGCCCCCTGACGAGCCCCCCGGCTCGGAAGCGCTGCCGGTGCCGGGTTCGGGGCTGCCGCTGGTGATCACGCTGCCACTGTAGCGAGCCGATCGTGCCGCACTACATCTGGAGAGAAAGAGTCACTACACCCGTAGAGGTGTCGCCACTACAGGTGTAGAGTCTGGCGTGGGGCGGGTGCTCTACACCTGTAGTGGGAGTGTCTCGCCCGGGCACGCCGACGCGGCGTGTCCGCACCCTGCCTCCGTGAAGGGAACCGCCATGACCTCCCCGTCGACCTCCACCCCCACCGCCCTCGTCGTCGGCGCCGGCATCGGCGGTCTCGCGGCGGCGGCCGCGCTGCACGGCGACGGCTGGGCGGTCACCGTCCTCGAGCGCGCCGATGCCGTGGAGCCGGTCGGTGCCGGCATCGCCGTCGCTCCGAACGGCCTGCGTGCCCTCGACACGATCGGCGTCGGCGACCGCATCCGTGCGCTCTCCGCCATCCAGGGCGCCGGGGCGCTGCGCCGCCCGGACGGCCGGATCCTCGCCACGACCAGCGGCGACGCGATCCGCGAGCGCTTCGGCGACCCGATGGTGGTGGCGACCCGGGCGTCCGTCGTCGAAGCCCTGCTCGACCGGCTGCCGGCGGGGGCGCTGCGGCTGGGCAGCGCCGTCGTCGACGTCGATCCCGGTGACGCGGCGCGTCCGGCGAAGGTGGCGACCGCCGACGGCGCGGCGTACGCCGCCGACCTGGTCGTCGCCGGGGACGGGATCCGCTCCGCGATCCGCGGCGTCCTCTTCCCCGGTCACTCGGCACCCGTCTATGCGGGCTTCACCACGTGGCGCGCCGTCGTCCCCGCTCCGGCGCAAGCAGGCTCCACGCTCGGTGAGACCTGGGGCCGCGGCCAGGTCTTCGGTGCGATGCCGCTCACCGACGGGCGGATCTACTGGTACGCGACCGCGAACCGCCCGGAAGGCGAGAAGTACGCCGACCCGCGGGCCGAAGTGCTCGCGCTGTTCGGCGACTGGCACGACCCGATCCCGGAGCTCGTCGGGGCGGCGAGCCCGCGGGACGTCCTGCACCTCGACGTGCACTGGTCGGCTACTCCGCTGCCCGCCTTCCACCGCGGCCGGGTCGCGCTGCTCGGCGACGCGGCACACGCGATGACGCCCAACCTCGGTCAGGGCGGCAACCAGGCGCTCGAGGACGCGGTCGACTTGGCCGCGCTGCTGGCGAACCGGGGCGGCGACGTCGCCGCCGCGCTCCCGGCGTACACCGCGCTGCGGCTGCCGCGCACCACCGCGGTGGTCCGCAAGTCCACGCGGATGGGTGCGATGGCGCAGTGGCACGGGCGCACCGCCGTCGCGCTGCGCGACCGGGCCCTCCGGCTCTCCGCCCGGCTGTCGCCGGACACCGCCATCAAGCCGCTCGACGACGTGATGGCGTGGCGGCCGGTGGCCCGCGCGTAACCGGTGACAGGCGCGGGCTTTTCCCCGGCCGGGGAAAATTTGCCCGACCGCAACCCGCCCCCGGCGAAAAACAGAGGACGGTACCGGCTCCTTGGTGGTTACATATATCTTCGCCCGAACGGGGTGCGCTTCGGCTTGCCCCGCTTCGGCACGGCGCGGTCGGGAAGGCTGCACCGTCGGAGTTGGTGGGGACCTCCCCCCGTTGCCCTGAGAGATACCGTGCTGATCAAACTCGTCAGGGGCCATTTGCGGCCCTATGCCGGGGCCATCGGATTGCTGGTGATACTCCAGCTGATCCAGACCTCGGCGACGCTCTATCTGCCCACCCTGAACGCGGACATCATCGACAAGGGTGTGGTGAGAGGCGACAACGGCTACATCTGGCGCACCGGCGGGGTCATGCTGGGCGTTTCCGTCCTCCAGATCATCTGCTCGGCCGGCGCCGTCTACTTCGGTGCCCGGACGGCCATGGCGCTGGGCCGCGACATGCGCGCCTCGGTCTTCGACCGCGTCCAGTCGTTCTCCGCACGCGAAGTGGGGCAGTTCGGCGCGGCGTCGCTCATCACGCGCACCACGAACGACATCCAGCAGGTCCAGATGCTGGCGCTCATGACGTTCACGCTCATGGTGTCGGCGCCGATCATGTGCGTCGGCGGCATCATCCTGGCGCTCAACCAGGACGTGCCGCTGTCCATGCTCCTCATCGCGATCGTGCCGACCCTCGGTGTGATCGTCGGCGTCATCGTGAGCCGGCTGCGTCCGCTGTTCCGCCGCATGCAGGACGACATCGACACGGTCAACCGGGTGCTGCGCGAGCAGATCAGCGGCCTCCGGGTGATCCGCGCGTTCGTCAAGGACGAGCACGAGCGCGAGCGGTTCGCCGAGGCGAACGAAGAACTGACCGACGTGTCGTGGCGCGTCGGCCGGATCATGGCGCTGATGTTCCCGCTGGTGATGACCGTGGTCAGCCTTTCCAGCGTGGCCGTGATGTGGTTCGGCGCGCACCGCATCAACAGCCATTCCATGGAGATCGGGTCGCTCACCGCGTTCCTCAGCTACCTGATGCAGATCCTCATGTCGGTGATGATGGCGACCTTCATGTTCATGATGGTGCCGCGCGCCGAGGTCTGCGCCGAGCGCATCCAGGAAGTCCTCGACACCGAGACCACCGTGGTGCCGCCGCTCGCGCCGGTGCGCGAGGTCGCCCGGCACGGCTACGTCGAACTCCGTGACGTCGGCTTCCGCTACCCCGGCGCCGAGGCCCCCGTGCTGCGCGGCATCGGCTTCACCGCCCGGCCCGGCGAGACCACCGCGGTCATCGGCTCGACCGGCAGCGGCAAGACCACGCTGCTCGGGCTTATCCCGCGGCTGTCCGACGTCAGCGAGGGCGCCGTCCTCGTGGACGGCGTGGACGTCCGCGAACTCGACCCGGCGCTGCTCGCCCGGTCGGTCGCGATCGTGCCGCAGAAGCCGTACCTGTTCTCCGGCACCGTCGCCACCAACCTGCGCTACGGAAACCCGGACGCCACCGACGAAGAGCTGTGGGAGGCGCTGGAGACCGCGCAGGCCAAGCCGTTCGTCGAAGCGATGCCCGAAGGCCTGGACGCGCCGATAGCGCAGGGCGGCACCAACGTGTCCGGCGGCCAGCGGCAGCGCCTGGCGATCGCGCGGGCGCTGGTGCGCAAGCCCGAGGTGTACCTGTTCGACGACTCGTTCTCGGCGCTCGACTACGCCACCGACGCGCGCCTGCGGGCCGCGCTGGCCCGGGAGATCGGCGAGGCGACGGTGATCATCGTCGCGCAGCGGGTCAACACCATCCGCGACGCCGACCGGATCATCGTCCTCGACGAGGGCGAGGTCGTCGGCGTCGGCACGCACAACGAACTCATGGCGGGCAACGAGACGTACCGCGAGATCGTGCTGTCCCAGCTCACCGAGGAGGAGGCGGCATGACGGACGTCGAACGCAAGGATGCCGTGCCGCCGCCCGCCCCGGAAGGCGGAGCGGCCGCCGCTTCGGAGGGGGAAGGCGCGACGACCGCGCCGCGCCGCGGTCCGGTGGCGCAGCCCGGCCCCGGCCGGTTCATGGGCGGCCAGCCCGTGGAGAAGTCGCTGAACTTCAAGGCGTCCGGCAAGCGGTTGCTGGCGCTCCTGGAGCCGGACAAGTTCCTGGTGTACGTGGTGGTCGTGCTGGCCGTGCTCGCGGTCGCCCTGTCCGTCGTCGGGCCGAAGATCCTCGGCGAGGCGACCGACAAGATCTTCCGCGGCGCGTTCGGGCCGTCGGGCGTGGACTTCGACGCGGTCGGGGTGATCCTCGGCTGGGCGGTGCTCGTCTACGTGCTGTCCGGCGTGTGCAGCATCATCCAGTCGCGTATCGCGAACTCCGTGCTGCAGCGCGCCATCAAGCGGCTGCGCGGGGACGTCGAGGACAAGATCGGGCGGCTGCCCCTCTCGTACTTCGACAAGCAGCCGCGCGGCGAGGTGCTGAGCCGGGTCACCAACGACATCGACAACCTCGGCCAGACGCTCCAGCAGACCATGAGCCAGCTGCTGTTCTCGCTGCTGACCATCGTCGGCGTGCTCGGCATGATGTTCTGGATCTCCTGGCTGCTCGCGCTGGTCGCGCTCGTCACCGTGCCGGTGTCGATCGTGGTCGCGGCGCGCATCGGCAAGAA
This sequence comes from Yinghuangia aomiensis, assembly GCF_039542225.1. Taxonomy (NCBI): domain Bacteria; kingdom Bacillati; phylum Actinomycetota; class Actinomycetes; order Kitasatosporales; family Streptomycetaceae; genus Yinghuangia; species Yinghuangia aomiensis. The sequence continues at coordinate 98,468 of NZ_BAABHS010000011.1, forward strand.
GGCGCAGCCGCAGTTCATCCAGCAGTGGAAGACCACCGGCAAGCTCAACGCGCACATCGAGGAGATGTACACGGGCCACTCGCTGGTCAAGGTCTTCGGCCGCCAGGAGGAGTCCGCGGAGATCTTCCGCCAGGAGAACGAGAAGCTCTACAACGCCTCGTTCCGCGCGCAGTTCGTCTCCGGGCTGATGCAGCCCGCGATGATGTTCATCGGCAACCTCAACTACGTGCTGGTCGCCGTCATCGGCGGGCTGCGGGTGTCGTCGGGGGCGCTGTCGATCGGCGACGTGCAGGCGTTCGTGCAGTACTCGCGGCAGTTCAGCCAGCCGCTGACGCAGGCCGCGAGCATGGCGAACCTCATCCAGTCGGGTGTCGCGTCGGCCGAGCGCGTGTTCGAACTGCTGGACGCGCAGGAGCAGTCGCCCGACCCGGACCCGCCGGCCCGGCCGGCCGAGCTGCGCGGCCGCGTGGCGTTCGAGAACGTGGCGTTCTCGTACAGCCCGAGCAAGCCGCTCATCACCGGTCTGTCGCTCACCGTCGAGCCCGGCCACACGGTCGCCATCGTCGGCCCGACCGGCGCGGGCAAGACCACGCTGGTCAACCTGCTCATGCGGTTCTACGAGGTGACCGGCGGCCGGATCACCCTGGACGGCGTCGACACCGCCGCCATGTCGCGCGACGAACTGCGCGGCGCGGTCGGCATGGTGCTCCAGGACACCTGGCTGTTCGGCGGCACCATCGCGGACAACATCGCCTACGGCTCGGACGGCGTGACCCGCGACCAGGTCGTCGCGGCGGCGAAGGCCGCGCACGCCGACCGGTTCATCCGCACCCTGCCGGACGGCTACGACACCGTCGTCGACGACGAGGGGACCGGCATCAGCGCGGGCGAGAAGCAGCTGATCACCATCGCCCGGGCGTTCCTGTCCGAGCCGACGATCCTCGTCCTCGACGAGGCGACCAGCTCGGTCGACACCCGCACCGAGGTGCTGATCCAGCGCGCGATGGCCCGCCTGCGCGACGGCCGTACCGCGTTCGTCATCGCCCACCGCCTGTCGACCATCCGCGACGCGGACACCATCCTCGTCATGGAGAACGGCAGCATCGTCGAGCAGGGCACGCACACGTCGCTGCTGGCGTCGGGCGGCGCGTACGCGCGGCTGTACGAGTCGCAGTTCGCGGCGGCGCCGGCGGAGGTCGACTGACCGGCGGTTCCCGGTTGCCGACAGGGCCCGGATCGCTCGTGGTGAGCGGTCCGGGCCCTTGTCGTCTTTCGCGGGTCAGGTCGGTGTGGTGCCGCGCAGGAGGATGTCGACGAGGGCGGCGAAGTCCATCGGCGGGTCGGCGGGGAAGCCGGACTGCTCGGCCGCGATCCAGCCCATCACGGCCGCGGCGAAGGCGTACCAGCACTGGCGGGCCCGGTCGTGCGGATTCCCGGCGAGTTCGAACGCCCGGGTGGCGGCCCGCTCCACGGGCCCGTGCCCGGCCTCACGGTGGATGCCGACGGACAGCATGCGCGCGGCGAAGCCGGGGAAGGCGGTGAACTCGCGCCGGATCGCGTACGCGAGATCGGTCAGCCACTCCCGCCAGTCGGCCGCCGTCGGCTCGCGCTCCGGCACGATGCGGCGGCCCATCTCCGCGCTGGCCAGGTCGAGCAGCTCGTCGCGGTTGCGCACCCAGCGGTAGAGCGCGGACGGCGCGACGCCGAGGCTCCCGGCCACGCTCTGCATCGTCAGCGTCGCGAGGTCCTGCGCCATGACGGCGGCGGTGATCCGCTCCCGGTCGAGGGTCGGCGGACGTCCCACGCGCGGGGCGCGGAGGCCGCGCGCGGTGGTGGCGGCGCGTTTGACCGCCGGTTTTCCTGCCGGTTTCCCGGCCGGCTTGCCCGTCGGCTCTGCCGCCGGGGGCGGCTCGGGTGCGTCGTCGTCGTGCGGCATGCGGGGGAGCATAGCTGGCCGCACTAGTTAGTGAATGAGCTTCACAAACTAGTGAGGTTTGCCTATTCTCTTGCTTCGTCAGGAGTTCCGTACGTCTTTACGGGGGTGGCTCCGCCATGCCTGCACGTCCTGTTTCCGTTCCTTCTCCTTCCTCCGGTTCGTCTCCTCCTTCCGGTTCCTCTGTTCCGGGCTCCGGTTCGCCGACGGTGGTGCGCGACGGCCCGGCCGGTCCGCGGCCGGGTGTCCTGTTGGGGCTGGCCTGCCTGGTCGTGTTCGTGGTGATCCTGGACGCGACGATCGTGTCCGTCGCCCTGCCCGGCATCAGCGACGGCCTCGGCATGAGCGCCACGTCGCTGCCGTGGGTCGTCAACGCCTACACGCTGGCCTTCGCCGGCTTCCTGCTGCTCGGCGGCCGGTGCTGCGATCTGTACGGGCGGCGCCGCACGTTCTTCGCGGGCCTCGTCCTGTTCACCGTTGCCAGCGCGGCCTGCGGGGCGGCGAACGGCGCATCCGCGCTGCTGGCCGCGCGGATCGCGCAGGGGATCGGCGGCGCGCTGCTGACCCCGACCACGCTGGCGATCATCACGCACACGTACCCGGAAGGCCCGCGCCGGGCCCGGGCGTTGGCGCTGTGGAGCGCGGTGGGGGCGATGGGCGCGTCGGCGGGCACGGTGCTCGGCGGGGTGCTGACCGAATGGCTGAGCTGGCGCTGGGTGTTCCTCATCAACCTGCCGGTGGGCGCGGCGGCGTTCGCGGTCGCGGCGCGGGTGCTGCGCGACCACCCGTCGGCGTCCTCCGCGCGGGGCGCGGGCCGGCCCCGGCTGGATGTGCCGGGCGCGGTGCTGGCGACCGGCGGTATCGCGGTACTGCTGTACGGGCTGATGGAGTCGTCGGCGTACGGCTGGTCGGCGGGGCGGGTGTGGGGGCCGCAGGTCGCCGGGGTCGCGCTGCTGGCGGCGTTCGTCGTCCATCAGGCGCGGTTCTCGCCGAGTCCGCTGGTGCCCAAGGAGGTTGTCCGGGCCCGGTCGGTGGTGAGCGGGAACTTGGTGATGTTCCTGATGGGGCTCGGGTTCTTCGCCAGCCCGGTCCTGCTTTCGTTGTACGTGCAGGGCGCGCGCGACTGGTCGCCGCTGCGGGCGGGCCTGGCGTTCCTGCCGGTGAGCGCGGCCCTGATGGCGGGCGGCATCGCGACGGGACGCCTGCTGCCCCGGTTCGGACCACGCCTGGTGGCCGGTGTGGGCACCGCCATCGGCGCGGTCGGCTTTGCCTGGCTCGCCCTCGCCCTGGCTTTCGCCCGCGACTCGGGCTACCTGCTGACGATCGGTCTGCCCGGCGTGGTCTTCGGCCTCGGCATCGGCGCGTCGTTCACCCCGATCACCGTCTCGGCCACGTCGGGCGTCGCCCCGCACCTGGCCGGGATGGCCTCGGGGATGCTCAACACCACACGGCAGTTGAGCGGCGCGGTGGGCCTGGCGGTGCTGACGACGATCACCGCGTCCGCGTCGTCGTCCTACGCCGACGACCACCCGGGTCCGGCGGGCGGCAAGGCGGGTATGGCCGCGCTCGCCCATGGCAACGCCATCGCGTTCGCGGTCGCGTCGGCCGCGGCGGCGGCGTCGGGCGCGGCTTGGTGGCTGATGCGGGGGGCGGGGGTGAAGGCGGAGGGGTGAGGGGGTGGTGTAGTCGGCGTCGGGGACTGGTGTGATCCCCGACGCCGACGGACCACGGCAACGGGATCTGCATCTAGGCTCCGTACAGCGGGACGTCGGTGGAGGTGTGGACGCGTGATCGGTGACCGGTGGGGCGTTGACGACGACGAGACCGCCCGCTCCTACCCGTGCGACGATTTCGTCGACTCGCCGGCGCTGCAGGCGTGGCGGGGCGTGACCGTCGAGGCGCCCGCGGAAGCGGTATGGCCGTGGGTCGCACAAGTGCGGCTTGCCCCCTACGCCTACGACTGGATCGACAACCTCGGCCGCCGCTCGCCTCGCGAACTCGCCGGCCTTCCCGAGCCGCAGGTCGGAGAACGCTTCACGTGCGCCGGCGGGCGCAAACTGGGCCGGATTGTCTCGGTCGAGCAGGGGCAGCAGATGACGGGCACCATCATGGGCGCCTTCATGTCATACGTCCTTGTGCCTCAGGGTGATCACACCACGCGCCTGCTGCTCAAGGTCACCATGGAAACGAACCGTGTGGTGGCCCTCGGGCTGTCCCTCGGCGATCTGATCATGGCCCGAAAGCAGTTGCTGAACCTGAAGCTCCACGCGGAGCGGCATCACCGTCGTCGCTCTCCTCACCGTTCCTGAAGCCGCCCGCCCGAGCGCCGACGGGCGCATCCCCGACGTCGTCGCGCGCGATCGGCGGGTGTCGCGGCCTTCCCCGTGCGCCGCTCCTCGGTGGGCCCGTCCTGCAGACGGGCCCACCCCCTCGACGTGACCGTGGTGGAAGCCCTCCGGCTCGACGTCCGGATCGGGCTACCCCTCGGTTCTGCGTGTCACCGGCCGTATTCGGTGCCCGCAGCGACCGAAGCGACTGAACCGCGGTGGACATGGTCGTCGGGGGTTGGGCGGCGTAACATGCGCGAGGTGATCGTGGGGTTTTCGCACATTCAGCTTGTGGTGCGCGATGTCGATGCAAGCGCGGCCTTCTACCGGGCGGTTCTCGGGCTGGAGGATCTCGCTTCGGGAACGCTCGAGTCCGGCGCGTACGCGGCCTTGCGGCATCCGACGGCGGGGTTTGTGGTCGGGATGCAGACGGCGGTGGACGGGGGCAGCGCGGCCACGGCCGGGATCGACCACCTCGCGTTCGCCGTGGCGGACCTGGGGACGCTCGAAAGGCTGCGCGGCGAGCTGGCCGCCGCGGGCTTCGCGCCCGGTGACATCTTCGAGGAAGCGGTCAGCTGCAACCTGCGGCTGACCGACCCGGACGGGCTCGTGCTGGAACTCAGCGCACCGAAGCGGCAGTAGCGTCCGAATCGGCAGTGGCGCCGGATGCCCTGACGTGGAGTGGTCCCGTGCACGCTCTCGTGCCGACTGGCTCACGCCCGCAGCGAAGACCTCAGGGCAACGAATAGGCTTCGGCCCCGCGGGCGTTCAGCAAGTGACGGTGTGCTGCGTTGATACGACCGCGGCAGGGAGGCCGAACCGACGCGGGGGTAGCGATGCAAGCGAGCCGGCCCGAAACCCCGCAGCAGATCGGGCCCTTTGCTGTTCTCGGGCGGCTGGGCAGCGGGGGCATGGGGGACGTCCATCTCGCGCGGTCGGCGGGTGGGCGGCTGGTGGCGGTGAAGACGGTTCGTGTCGGTCTGGCCGATGATCCCGAGTTCCGGCAGCGGTTCGCGCGGGAGGTCGCGGCCATGCGGCGGATCGACGGCATCCGGACCGCGGCGTTTGTGGAGGCCGATCCGCAAGCTGAAACCCCATGGTTGGCCACCGAGTTCATCGCGGGCCCCGCTCTCGGCGACGCCATCGGCCAGTTCGGTCCGCTGCCGGAGTCGGGTGCTCGGGCACTCGGTGTCGGGCTTGCGGAAGCACTCGCCGCCATCCACGCCGTGGGTCTTGTGCACCGCGACCTCAAGCCTTCGAACGTCCTGCTGGCCGCCGACGGCCCACGCGTCATCGACTTCGGCATCGCACGGAGCACCGAGGACACGACGGGCCTCACCCGGACCGGCCACATCGTCGGTACTCCCGGCTACCAGTCGCCCGAGCAGGCGAACGGCGACCGGATCGGACCGGCGAGTGACGTCTTCTGTGCCGGACTGGTGCTGGCATACGCGACCACCGGACGGAACCCCTTCGGATCGGGGGATCCCGTGCAGCTGCTGTTCCGCATCGTGCACCAGCCGCCGGACTTGGCGGGCGTCCCGGAGGCCCTGCTGCCGCTGGTCCAGGGGTGCCTGAGCAAGGACCCGAGCCTGCGGCCCGCGCCCGCGCAGATGCTTCGGCACCTCGGGCCCGCCGCGCACCCGGTCGGCGGGGCATGGCTCCCAGGCCCGCACATGGGCCTGGTGCGCGACGTGGAGGCTCGGACCGCGACGTACGTTGCACGGATCCCGCCTCCGCCGCCCGCACGCCGTCCGGCACCGGCACCGGTGACTCCCGCGACCCGGCCGCCGACGCCGACGCGGCGTCGACTGCTCGTCGGCGGGGGAGTACTGGCCGTGGCCGCGGCGGGCACCACGGCGTTCCTGTTGCGGGACATCGGGAGCACCAACGGCAACTCGGACAAGGCGGCGGGCAGCGGCACCGCTTCGAAGCCGACCACACCAGGACAGTCGCCGCCTCCCGGCGGCACGTCGTCGACCCCGAACGCGGCAAAGAACATCACCCACTTGCCCGACCAGTACCAGAACGTGATCAAGGTCGGCATCGACCCGTCCTACCCGCCCAACGAATCTCTGGACGCAGGCGGCCGGGTCGTCGGTCTGACCCCCGACCTCACCGCGGCCATCGGACGGCAACTGGGCGTACAAATGACTTTGGTGCCAGTGAAGTTCGACCAACTCCTGCCGGGACTCCAGGTCAAGCAGTTCGACGTGGTCATATCCTCGATGACGGATACCAAGAACCGTCAGGGGCAGGCCGACTTCGTCGACTATTTCAGCGCGGGTTCCTCGATCCTGGTCGCGAGGGGCAACCCGAAGGGTTTGCGCGCTCTCACCGACCTCTGCGGTCGGACGGTGGCGGTCCTGGCGGGCAGTGCCCAGTCCGACATGACGTCCACGGCGGAGTGCAACGGCAGATCGATCACGACCGTCAGTGCGGACAAAGCGGACCAGGTCGCGGAACAGGTCAAGGCGGGCAGGGCGGTGGCGGCACTCCTGGACTTCCCGATCGCCGCGGGTCTCGTCACGGGTGGCAGCGACTTCGAGATCGTCGGGCAGCAGATCGACCCGGCGCCGTACGGAATCGCGGTGCGCAAGGAGGACAGCCAACTGCGCGATGCCGTGAAGCAGGCCCTGCAGAGCCTCATTGCCGACGGTGAATACAAACGGATCCTGGACGCCAAGGGCCTTGGCGCGGGGGCGTTCCAAACGGTGACCGTCAACGCGGGAACCTAGGCCCCCGCAACTCGCCGTCCGCGCAGCCGTCCGATGACCGGCGTCCGCAGTGACCTGCCAATTGACGGAATCGGGCATCACAGGCGGCCACGCCGACAACTCGGGCAAGTGTCGGCGCTCCCGGGCCGCTCGGGGGATCGATGTACGTGTGGGCGACGCCCTGCCGCTGCCATGAGGCACGCCCGCGGTCCGGCCCAGCCGGGCGTTGGCCGCGTGGACGGGCCGGGCGAACAGAACAACGTGACAAGGAACAGTCATCTCGGTCGTACCCGGCCCGCACGGATCCACCTAGGTCGTTGCCGTTCGGCTCGGCCCGGGACCGGCCGTCCCACGGACGGCCGGTCATGTGCCTCGTCCGGCCGGTCAAGCGTCGCACCCGCCGGTCATGCGCCTTACCGGGCGTCCGGGCCGCCGAGGTCGCCGCGGCGCGGGCCGGGGCGCAAGTCGCGGCCGAACCCCTCCGGACCGGGCGCCGGCCCCGTCCCCTGCGGGCCGGGAGCCGCCTGCTGCCAGGGGCCGGCTGCGGGAGGCGGCGTGGTGGTCTGACCGGCCGGATCCGGCGGGATCCGGAAAGCCGCGGCCTCCGGATCGAAAGCCCCCTGCGCATCCCCACCCGGCGCCGCGGCTGCCTGGGCCGGGACCGCCGCAGGGGGGTAGGGGTACCCGCCGAAGGGGCCCGGGTTCGGTCCGGCCGGCCCCGGGCCGCGCGTCGGCGTGCGGAGCCCGGCCCAGAGGGCCAGGGGCACCGCGAGACCGGCGAGCACCAGCAGCGGCACGGGCACTCCCCACGGCCGTTCCGTCAGCGCATCGACCCACGCGTAGTGCACCGCCGAACTCTGCAGATCCGGCCATACCGGGCTGCATGTCGCGGTCAATCCCAGTGCCGCCAGGGCGGGTTCGGGCCGCAGGGCGCCGATGACGACGCCGAGGGCGAACGCGCCCGCGGCGCGTGTCAGCAGGATGTGAGTCTCGCCGGTGTCCGCGCCGGCCGCTTCGCAGAGGACGAGGAGTACCGCGGCGAGGACGATTGCGTACGATCCCGCGGTCCGCGCCACGACCGCGCCGACCACGCCCGCCGCCGCGAGGCCGAGCAGCCATGGCACCGACTCGCCGGCGCCGTCGAAGCCGAGTCCCGGATTGAACGAGGTGCGGTCGAATCCGAACAGTGCGGCGGGCACGGCGGCGAGCCCCACCGCCATGGCCAGCAGCGAACCGGCCACCGAGGAGAAGCCGCCGGCGGTGTAGGTGAGGGCGGCCGCGACCAGGCAGCCGAGGAGGGCGACCACGGGCCACAACGCGACGGCTTTCGGGATCCCGTCCGGGTCCACGAGCGTCCACACCGCGACCGCGGTGCCTGCCAGTCCGAGCAGGACCACGCCGCGGAACGAACCGCGGGAGGCCCGCGGCCAGCCCTGCCCGGGCCCGACCAGCACCTTCCCGGTCGGCAGGAGCACGAGCAGAAGCAGCAGCGCGATCAACGGAAGGGCCGTCTGGAGCACCGCGTCGGGCTTCCACAACTGCAGCAGCAGGTCACGGCCGACGACGCTGAACATCAGCGGGACCGCGGCGGCGAAGGTCGCGGCGAGCGCGGCGTTGAGCGCCGTGCGGTGGGACGGGGGCGCGATGTGCACCCACAGCACCACCCCGACCATGATCTGCACGGCGAAGGCGAACCGCAGCAGATAGACCAGCCCCAGCCAGCGCGGCGGCTGCCCGTCGCCGGCGGCGACGAGGTCCAGCAGCGAGGTGAGCGCGGTCCCGCCCAGGCCGACCAGCAGGACGCCGGCCACCGCGCCCCGGCGGTGCACGAAAGCGGTGTCGGTCAGCCCCACCCCGCCGATGACGAGCGGGATCGCCCACGGCAGCAGCACCGCGGTCAGGTCCCAGATCGTCCAGCCTGCCGAACCGCCGGAGCCGGCTTGCCCGTAGCTGGTGGCGTCCGGCGCGACAGCGGCCGACGGACCCCCCAGCGACCCACCCGCGCGCAGTGAGATCAGCGCGGATCCGACCGCGACCACCACGAGTACCGCGCTCGGCAGCCATTCCAGCGCCCGGCCGCCGAGCGGCTGCGGACGGCGCGCGGTACGTTCCGCCAGCGCCGCACTCGCCTCATACGTTCTCCGCAGCAGTCCGCCGCCCACAGCCATGCCCGATCCCCCAACCGCCCGGATCCCCGGGAACAGATATCAATCCCCCAAAAGGCCGCGTCTGTGCGGCAGTTGCTCGTTGGGATGATAGGGAAGCGGTGGACCATGTGTCATGGCCGAACGGTTCCCGGACCGGACTGCAACGCTATGGCGACAATGCTGCGCACTGACGGACTCGCCGACAACCGCATCGCCCGACCGCACAGCGCAACAGGACGGCAAGCACGCTCGGTGCCTTCCCGGGCAAGGAGCGGGACTCGCCGGCCTCACCCGGCCGCCAGGCCCCCGCTTTCGGCCGGCCGGCCTTTCCCTCCATGCTGATGCCTGCGAACCGCGGCACGTGGTGAAAGGAGCGTTCGCGCATGGAGATTCCGACGGACCAGGAGATCCGCGAGCTTCACCAGCGGCTCGCGCCGTCGCCGGAGGCGTTCGAGCGGGTGTACACGCACTGCCGGATCGTCTGCGAGCTGGCCGAGCAGATCATCGACCGCCGCTGCCTCGCCGTGGACGTCGCCCTGGTCCGAGCGGGGTGCCTGCTCCACGACATCGGCGTCTACAGGCTGTCCGGCCCGCCCGGGGAGCGGGAGCACTACATCCGCCACGGCGTGCTCGGCGCCGGGATACTCGGTGACCTGGGCTTCCCCGAGACCATCCGCCGCTTCTGTTCGTGCCACACCGGCATGGGCCTGACCCGCGACGACATCCTCCGGCAAGGCCTGCCGATCCCCGTCGCCGACTACGTGCCGGAGACGGTCGAGGAGGAACTCGTGATGTACGCCGACAAGTTCCACAGCAAGTCCCGGCCGCCCGTGTTCGTCGGAGCAGCCCACTACATGGTGGCCGTACGCCGCTTCGGGGACGACAAGGCCGCAAAGTTCGAGGGCCTGGTCGACAAGTACGGCGAACCGGACCTCGCGCCACTCGCGGCGTCGTACGGCCACAAGGTTGTCTGACCGGCGCGTCCGGTGCCGAACACGTAGGGGGTAAGCGGTTGCAAGCCTTGGAGCCGGGAGATCCGCGGCAGGTGGGCCGGTACCGGATCACGGCGCGGATCGGCGCGGGCGGGATGGGCCGGGTGTTCCTGGCACGTTCCCCCGGCGGGCGGGCGTTCGCGATCAAGGTGGTACATCCGGAACTGGCGCGCGAGGCGGACTTCCGACGCCGGTTCGCCCGCGAGGTCGCCGCCGCGAGGCTGGTCAACGGCGCCTTCACCGCCGGAGTGGTCGACGCGGATCCGCACGGTTCCCCGGCTTGGCTGGCCACCGTCTACGTTCCGGGCGTCTCTCTCAAGGAGGCGGTCGCGCGGCACGGACCCTGGCCGGCGGCCGCGGTCCTGGCCCTCGGCGCGGGTCTGTCCGAAGCCTTGGAAGCCATCCATGACGCCGGGGTGGTGCACCGTGACTTCAAGCCGTCCAACATCCTCCTGGCCGCCGACGGACCGCGGGTCATCGACTTCGGGATCTCGATCACGAGCGAGGCGAGCACGTTCACCGCTGCCGGAGCGACCGTCGGAACACCCGGCTTCATGTCCCCCGAGCAGCTCACCGGCGCTCCCGTCGGCCCGGCGAGCGACGTCTTCGCCCTCGGCGCGGTGCTGGCCTACACCGCCACCGGTGTGCACCCCTTCGGCACCGGCCATGCACACGTCCTCCACTACCGCGCCGTGTACGAGAGCCCCGACCTCCGGACTCTTCCCCCGGAGCTGCACGGCATCGTGGCCGCCTGCCTGGCCAAACAGCCCGGGCAACGCCCCGCCTTGGCCGACCTGCTCCGACATTTCTCCGGGCAGATCTCCGGCCGCCGCCATGAGGTCGCCCATGCCACGCACGTACGCATGGAGCCGGGCTGGCTGCCTGCCCAAACCGCAAGCCTCGTCCGCGAACATGCCACGACCGCACCGTCTTTCCCTCCACCCCTGACACCTCCTCGGCCCGTGAATCCCCCTCTCCCGGTGGCACCCCCTCTGCTTGTCACACCCCCTGTTCCTGTCACACCACCGCGGGCCGGGATCGATCAGGAACCGACCCGAACCCGGGAGCGGCCCGGGCTTGGCGGGTTCTTCCGCGTGTCGCTCCGATACGCCGCATGGTCGAATCGGGGGCTGATCCAGAAGGGCAACGGGGACTCCGGTTACGCCGGACCGCGGCTGCTCGCCATTGCCGACGGCACACACGTCCAAGCCGGTCACCAGACCGCGGGAGGCGTCCCGTCCGCGGAAGTGATCGCGGCCATCGTCACGCTCGACGACCACGAACCGGGACACGACGTCCTCGCCCTGCTTGCAACTGCCGTGCAGCAGGCCGATGCTCGGCTCCGGCAGCTGGCCGCGGAGGATCCGCAGCCGGAGGGCATGAGTTCCACGCTCACCGCCCTGCTCTGGACCGGCCGGCGGCTCGCTGTGGCCCACGTCGGCAACTCCCGCGCCTACCTGCTGCGCGACGGCGTGCTGACGCAGATCACCCAGGACCACACCTTCGTACAGCGCCTTGTCGACGAAGGCCGCATCACTACGGAGGAGGCCGCCACCCATCCGCAGCGCTCCCTGCTGCTGCGCGCGTTGGGCAGTGGCGACGACGCCGAGCCAGACCTCTCCCTCCACGAGGTCCGACCCGGCGACCGCTACCTGATCTGCTCCGACGGCCTCAGCAGTGCCGTCTCACACCCCGCGATACACGACACTCTCGCCTCCTTCGCCGACCCGCGGACGGCCGTGCGAGAACTCGTCATGCTGGCGCTCCGCGGCGGCGGCCCGGACAACATCACGGTCATCGTGGCCGACACCGTCGCGCACACCGCCTCCGGCTCCGACTCCGGTGACACCCCGGACGAACAGTTCTCGGACGTCCCGATAGTGGTGGGCGCGGTCGCCGAGGACTTGCACTGACCGCGCTTCACCGGCCCAATCGCTTTGGTGCGCCCTGCGGTTCGTCGCACGCGGTGTCCACGGCCGCACGCCCGCCCTGTGCTGCTCTACCGACGATGGACGAGCTCGTTAGGGTTGACGATGTGCATGAGATACGGCTGGTGCGATCGCGGTGGCATCCGGGGGCGGCTGCCGGACATGACGGCCCGGTACTGGTGACGTTGACGGACTTTACGGCGGCACGTTCGCGGGATCTCCCGGGGATCGCCCGCGCCGGATTCCGACTGCGTCGCCATTGGCCCGTGCTGGAAGGGGCCGTGGGGGTCTGGCTCTGGGCGTCTCCCCAAACGCGACGCGTCGGCTCGGTCGCCGTGTGGACGCATACCGCGGCCCTGCACGGCTTCGTAGGCCTGCCGGATCACGTGGCCATCATGCGCCGCTACCGCGACCGGGGCACAGCCCGTTCCGTGTCCTGGACGGCGGACCGCGCCGTGTCCGCAGACGAGTTGTCCGCCCTCTGGTCGGACGCGCACGCACGACTGACCGCCGGCACCACCCCGAACTGAACGCTTCCGTTGTCCGCGCCGTCCCTGGTCTGTGCAGTTCGCGGCACCAACTCGTCGCAGGAGCGCTCTATTTGCCGACCTGCGCGCGCACCGGCCCCCGTGCCGGGGTTGCCTCGTCAGCCGCGTCGGGACGGTCGGCACCCCAGCGGGTCTTCAAGGAGCCTCGACATCCTGGGTTGGTCGACCGCCTTGTGACACGGACAAGCCAGTCGTCGACAGAACCGAGTGTCCCCTGTCGTCCCGGCACGACCGCCACTCGCCCCGATGTCCGCCCAGGGCACGCACGGCGGGATTTGCGGGCGCGTGGCACGGGTGTGTTCAACGTTCATGTCGGTGGGCTACGTTCCGTCGGCTCTCGGCGGCGATGGTGCAGAACCGGCTCATGATCCGGTGGTAGCTCTGCGGCTCGAATCCCTTTGGCGGGCGGGCCGTCGACCCACTGCCGCCAGAGCCCGCCAGGGGCGTCCTTGCTCCGATTCCGGGTTCGTACCTGGTCCGATGGCCGGCATGCGGCGGCTGTCGCTTCCACGAGGCGGGACTTATGCGGCCGGGCCGGCATCGGGTCCCGCGGATCGGGCGGCGCGGGCGTAGCGGGCGGCGAGGTCGGCGCACGCGGTGGCCAATTGCGGCGGGCCGATGATGTCGAAGTCCGTGTCGAAGCGGCCGAGGGCTGCGGCGAGGCCGGTCCACGACCACGAGCCGAGGGTGAGCCGGCATCGGTGGCCGTCGAGTTCCTCGACGATTCCGTCGCCGGTGAAGGGCGCGACCTGGGCGGCCGGGAGGTGGAGGACGACTTCGCCGCGGCAGGGCCAGTCGGCGGTGGCGTCGTCGCTGCCGTGGAACCGGCCGGTGAGGAACTCCGAGATGCTGTGGCCGGGGAGGTCGCGCGGGGCGAAGCGGGGGCCGGTCGGGGTGCGGGGCCTGATCCGGTCGGCCCGGAAAGTGCGCCAGTCCCCGCGGTCGAGGTCCCAGGCCACGAGGTACCAGTGTCGGCGCCATGTGGCCAAGTGGTGGGGCTCGACCCGGCGGCGCCGGCTGCCGTCCGCGGTGTTCGGGCCCGGGACGTAGTCGAAGCGGAGTTCTTCGCGGGCGTGGATGGCCCGGCTCAGCTCGACCAGGACGTCGTTGTCGACCCGGGCACCGTGCTGCGTCTCGGGCGGCCGGACGGCGGTGACGCGCAGCAGGTCGATGCGGTGGCGCAGCCTGGACGGCATGACCTGGCGGAGCGCGGCCAGGGCGCGTGCGGCGTCGTCGGGGACGGCGGTGCCGTCGGCCGCGGTCTGCAGTGCCACGGCCAGAGCGACGGCCTGGCCGTCGTCGAACAGCATGGGGGGCATCCGCGCGCCGGCTTCCAGCCGGTAGCCGCCGGCCGGGCCTTTGGCGGTCGCGATCGGGTAGCCGAGGTCGCGCAGGCGGCCGATGTCCCGCCGCACGGTGCGCGTGGTCGTGCCCAGGTGCTCGGCCAGCTCGGCGCCCGAACGCTCGCGGTGCGTTTGGAGCAGCGACAGCAGTGCGAGCAGCCGGGCGGAGGTCTTCTGCATGCCGTCCATTCTGCGCGCAGTACAGGACACAGCCTGTCCGCTACCTCGGCCACTGTGGACGACGAGCCGTCCGGGACGGAGAACCGTCCGGAGTGCGGCACCCGCCGCGTGGCCACGACGGCCCGCGGACTCTCCACCCGTCGCGCAGCAAGGCAAGGAGCAGATCATGTCCGTCACGACCACGACCCATCTGAATTTCCGGGGTACGGCGCGGGAAGCGCTGGACTTCTACCAGTCCGTCTTCGGCGGGCGCACCGTCGCGGTCACTTACCGGGACGCGGGCGCCGTGGGGGACGAGCGCGAAGCGGACTGGGTGATGTGGGGCGAGGTGGCCGGCGACAACGGCTTCCACGTCATGGCCTACGACGTGCCCGGTCAGCTGCCGTGGGAACAGGGCGAGAACCCGTTCTTCGTCTCGGTCCGCGGTGACGACGCGGAGGAGATCGGCGCGCTGTGGCACCGCCTCGCCGAGGCGTCCACCGTCGTCCGTCCCCTGGAGCCCGCGGCGTGGGCTCCGCTGTACGGCATGCTGACCGACCGCTTCGGCGTCACCTGGGTCCTGGACGTCGCCGCCCCGTATTCCGGCTGATTTCGGAGGCACTCAGCCCGCGCGGCCGCGCCCGCCGCGCGGGCTCGGTGCTCCCGGCACGACGGCCCGAACACCGGGCTCGGCCCGGTGAGCCATGCCCGTCGCTCCGACCGGGGGAGGCGAAGGCGTCACGTTCGAAGGCTGGGTCCGGTGCCGGCAGGACGCGCCCGAGTCCGCGGACGGTGGCGACGCCCAGTCCGCGCCTGCGCAGCTGCTCCACCGGCGTTCGACCGCGGGGAACGCCGCCTCGGGGACGGCCACGCCGGAGGCATTCCTGAACCGACCGCAGGATCTCGGGGTCGAGGCGCAGGTTGCCGTCCTCGCCGGGTTCGGGCCGAGCCGCATGGTGAGGCGTTGTCCCGTGGCGCCACGTCTCGTGATCTTGCAACGTCAGCGGAGGTTCCACAGCCAGCAGCCGTCGTCGTTCCCCCCGGCTACGGCTCTGCCGTCCGGGCTGAAGGCGACCGCGGCGAACGCGCCGGTGGCGAGCGTGGCGGTGGCCTGGTGGGTGGCGGTGTCCCAGAGTCGGATGCCGTCTTTTCCGGCGGTGGCGAGGGTTTTGCCGTCCGGGCTGAACGCCAGCGCGCTGGTGGGGTCGGCCGTGATGGCGGTGACGGTGTGGTCGGGGGCGGTGTTCCACAGGCGGAGGCCGCCCTGACCGCCGCTGGCGAAGGTCTTGCCGTCCGGGTTGAACGCCACCGCGTTGGTGTAGTCCTGGATGAGGCGGCGCTCGTGGAGGGGCGGGTCCTCGGAAGTCCGGCTGTCGCCAGGGGTGATGGCGTCCGACACCCACAGGCCCGCAGAAGTCGACTCGTCGCTGTTGCCGCTGACGAGCGTCTTCCCGTCGGGGCTGAGTGCCAAAACCGTTGTCCCGTGGGCGATATCGGTGATCGCGGTCGGTTTGGGCGTGACCGGGTTCCACAACCCGAGCCAAGGGCGGCTGCCACCGCTCAGGATGAGTGTGCTGCCGTCGGGGCTGAACGCAACGACCTGGACGTAGTAGCCGGACTCGAGCTGGGCGGTGACGACGCCGGTGGCCGTGTCCCGAAGCTGGAGCTCGCCGTAGACCTGGGCGGTGGCGAGGGTCTTGCCGTCGGGGCTGAACGCCACTGTGCTGATGCCGGAGCCGGAGGCGAGGTCCGTGATGGCCTTGCGGCCGGCCACGTCCCACAAGGCAGCGTCGACGCCTGCGGTGCCGATCGTGGCAAGGGTCTTGCCGTCGGGGCTGAACGCCACGGAAGTGGTGCCGCGGCTGGTGAACCGGTCGGGATCCGGGTGTTTGTCCGGCCACAACGCCGCAGTCGCTCCGGCGGCCGCCCCGAGTACCGCGAGGCCGCCGATGACAAGAGTGCGGCGCCGGACGCCCGTTGAGGCGTTCGACCGCCCGGGGGCGGCGGCTCTGGGCGGGGGCGGAGACGTGCCAGGGGCGGCAAGGGTCCGGGTCGGGGCGTCTGCGGGGGATGCGGGTTCGGCTGGGCGGTCGAGGCGGCGTAGTGCCTGCGCGAGGGCGGAGGCGTCCGGGTACCGCCGGTCGGGGGCCTTGCGCAGGAGGGTGAGCACGAGGTCGTCCCAGGCGGGTGGGATGCCCGGGGCCATCGAGCTGGGGGCGGGGGGTTCTTCGGTCAGGTGTGCGGTGAGGTGGCCCACGGCGTCAGGAGCCTGGAACGGCAGCCGGCCGGTGATCAGTTCGAAGAGGAGGCAGCCGAGCGCGTACAGGTCGCTGCGGGGTTCCGGGAACCCGCGTGCCTGCTCGGGGGCCATGTATTGGGGGGTTCCCACGATGAACCCGGTCTGGGTGAGGCGGTCCGCCGTCGCGACGGGCGGGTCGGCAGCTCGCGCGATGCCGAAGTCGAGGACCTTCACCGTGCCGGAGGGCGTGATGAGGATGTTGGACGGCTTGATGTCCCGGTGCATGATCCCGGCATCGTGCGCCTCGGTGAGGGCATCGGCTATGTGCGCGCCCCACCTTGCTGCGTCCGGCAGGGGGACGGGCCCGCGGCGCAGCGTGGCGTCCAGGCCCTCGCCCCGGACCAGTTCCATCACCAGGAACGGGACCTTGTCGGTGCCGGTGTCCGTCTCGCCGAGGTCGTGGATGGTCACGATGGCGGGGTGCTGCAGCTTGGCGGTGATCCGTGCCTCGCGCAGGAACCTGGCGCGTGCCTCGTCGCCCCGGCTTCCGCCACCGGCGAGCAGGGAGACCACCTTGACCGCGACAGGCCGGTCCAGCGTCTCGTCCTGAGCCTCCCACACCTGCCCCATACCGCCCTCGCCGAGCAGCCCCACCAGCCGGTAACGGCCGCCGAAAATCTGGCCCTGCACAGCCATCCCTCCCCCGGTCTCGAACATTCCTCTCCCTCCCGCCCGCGCACCGGCGAGACAGGGATCACGGCGTAGCCCGGATCGGCGACACACCCGACACCCGGGAACCAGCCGACGAAGTCCGGTAAGAACCTACCGGCGTTCACGTTTCGAGCGCTGACGACCAGGGACTGCTGCCGTGGGCGCCGGCGGTCACCGTGTGGCCGGCGAGTACGGCTGCAGGCACGGCGCGGACTGCGCGGACTGCGCGTACGGCTCGGACTGCGCGTACGGCTCGGCCGGTTCCCCGGTAGCGGTGCGCCGCGTCTCTGCCGTGTGTATAGGGAAGACCTTTTCGTACCGCGGCTTGTGGGGCGACGGCCTCGTTGTCCTGCCCGCTCGCCGAGGCGGGTCGGGGTGAGGCGAGGGCACGCGGCAGCATGCGCCAGGCCGGTTCGCTCTTCCGGGCGATGTGATGTGTGGTACTGCTTTCGAGCTGGATGTGTTGCTGTCGGTGAGGCGTTGAGGCCGGGCCCGAATGGTCGCCGGGCCCGCGCACGCCTGGCGGCGGAAACGTGGAGGCCGTGATGTCGGAACCCGTAGGCGAGGACCAGGCGCCGCGGAGCACGTTCATGTTGATCTTTCGCGGAGGTGCTGTTTCGCGGCCCGACCTGTCGCCGTCCGAGCTCCAGGCTCATGTCGAGAAGTGGTACCGCTGGTCCGAGGAGTTGGCCGGTCGGGGCCGGCGCAACGCCGGAACCACGCTCGATGCTCCGGGGGCCACGGTGCGCGGTCGCGACCTGGTCACCGATGGACCGTACGCCGAGTCGAAGGATCTGGTGACCGGCAGCATGATCTTCGAGGCGGCCTCGCTCGAAGACGCGATCGAGGTCGCGCGCGGATGCCCGACGTACGAGTTCGGCGGGTCCGTCGAGGTGCGGCCGGTCCAGGATTACCGGATCTGATCCCGGTGAACGACGAGCCGGAGGCGCTCCCGTCTGCAGAACTGGTAGAGGACCTGTTCCGCAGGGAGTACGCGCACCTGGTCAGCGCGTTGGTCAGGGTCTTGGGACCCTCGAACGTCCCGCTGGCCGAGGACGTCGTCCATGATGCACTGGTGAGCGCCATGCAGGCGTGGCGTTTCGGGCTGCCGCGGGATCCCAAAGCGTGGATCATCCGGGCCGCTCACAATCGGGCGATCGACATTGTCCGCCGGGAGCAGCGGCACCGCTCCTTCCTGCCCGAACTGGCCACGACGACGGCGTTGACCGACACCATCGAGGCGGCCTTGGCCCCGGAGGCCGAGGCGGCCGGCCAGATGGCGATGATGTTCGCTGTCTGTGATCCCGGCCTGAGCCGCGAGACGCACGTCACCCTGGTCCTACGGTGGTTGTGCGGGCTGTCGCCCAAGGAGATCGGCCAGGCGTTCCTGGTGGACACCCAGACCATCGACCGGCGCCTGCATCGCGGCCGCGGACACCTGCATGCGTTGGGCCGGTTGCCCGACGTGGACGACCTGCCCGACCTCGACGTCCGGCGGGGCTCGGTCCTGCGTTCGCTCTATCTGCTGTTCAACGAGGGATACCACGGCAGCAACCCGCAGGACCCGGTACGGCCCTTTCTGTGCGACGACGCCCTCCGTCTCACCGAGTTGATGCTGGACGCCAGGGCGACCGCGCATCCGGACGTGCACGCGCTGGCGGCCTTGTTCTGCTTCGGCGCGGCCCGTCTGCCCACCCGCATGGACGCGCAAGGTGTCTTCGTCCCCTTGGAGGACCAGGACCGGCGCCGCTGGGATCGGGCGGGTATCGAGCGCGGTCTGATCCATCTCGGCCACGCGGCCACCGGGGACCGCATGTCCCGTTGGCATCTGGAGGCCGGCATCGCCTGCGAGCACGCGATCGCGCCTTCACTCCAGGAGACGGACTGGGACCGGATCGTCGGCTTCTACCAGCTCCTCGCCGAACAGTCCCCGAACCCCGTCGTGGCGCTCAACCGTGCGCTCGCCTTGGCCGAACGGGACGGTGTCGCCGAGGGCCGTCGGGAGCTGATCGCGTTGGCGCACGAGCCCAAGCTGTCTCGATACCCCTTCTACTGGGCGGCCCGTGCCGACCTGGAACGGCGCGGCGGCCGCCACGAACGGGCCCGCGAGCACTACCGGCATGCGATCTCCCTGGCCCGCAGCACCGCTGAGCGTGCGGCCTTCGAGCGCCGGATCGAAGGTCTGAAAATCTCCTAGAGGCGTGTCCGGTTTCGGCGGCCGCCGTTCGTCTTCCTCCTGAGATCGCCCGATCACACGAGGAGAGAGAGATGCCAGAGTCGCCAATCGACCTCATGCGGAACCTCCGCAGGAACGACCGCCGGCGACGGCGCGCCGATGCCTCGAACGGCAGGAGGCAGCCGTGACCGCGGTAGACGCACGCAGCCACTTCGGCGGCGGTGAGACCGCGCCACCGGGCCCCGTGTACCGGTGGCGGGCGTTCTCGCTGCTGGCCGTGGCCTACTTCATGACGGCGGCCGACATGCTGATCGTCAACGTCGCGTTGCCGACGATCGGCCGCGAGCTGCATCTCGCACCGGCGGACCTGCAGTGGGTCGTGACCGCCTACGCCCTCGCTTTCGGCGGCTTCCTGCTGCTCGGCGGCCGAGCCGCCGACCTGCTCGGGCGCAGGCGCGTTTTCACCGCCGGGCTGGCGCTGTTCACCGCGGCATCGCTGGCCTGCGCACTGGCCGCCGGCGGCACCTTCCTGATCGTCATGCGGGGCGTCCAAGGCCTGGGCGCCGCCGCCGTGCTGCCCGCCGCGCTGTCGATCGTGATGAACATGTTCACCGAGGGTGCCGAACGCAACAAGGCACTCGGCCTGTGGGGCGCCATCGGCGCCAGCGGCGCGACCGTCGGCGTGCTGGCCGGCGGTGTCCTGACCCGTTATGCGGGCTGGCCGTACATCTTCTACTTGAACGTGGTCGTCGGCGGAGTTGCGCTGCTCCTGACCCGGCGTGTCGTGCCGGAGAGCAGGCCCGAAAGCAGACTGCGCGGCGCAAGCCGCCGCTACGATCCGTTCGGCGCCGTCACGGTGACCGCCGCCCTGGTGCTCATGGTGTACGCCATCTCCCAGGCGCCGACCGCCGGGTGGACGACCCCTCGGACCCTGGCCCTGCTCGCGACGTCGGTGATCCTGCTGGCGATGTTCGTGGCCGTCGAAGCCAGGGCCCAGGCGCCGCTGCTGCCGCTGCGGCTGTTCCGTGTGAAAACCCTCGCCGGGTCGAACGCCGTCGGGTTCCTCCTGGGCGCCGGCTTCTACGGCTACATCTTCATCGGCACCCTCTACATGCAGCAGGTACTCGGATACTCCGCGATCAATACCGGTCTGGCCTGGCTCACCGTCGGCCTGACCGGCGTAGCACTCGCCGGTCCCGCACAAGTGCTGGTCACCCGCACCTCCGTCACGCTGGTGATGGCGGCCGGACTCACCCTGACCGGCGCCGGGATCCTATGGGCGGCCCAGGCGCCCGCCCACGGCAGCTTCTGGGCGAACCTGGCCGGCCCCTTCTTCCTCACCGGCACCGTCACCTGGATCTTCATCCCGGTATCGATCGGAGCCCTGGCCGGCGTCACCGAACGGGACGCAGGCATCGCCTCCGGCCTCATCGACTCCTCCCAACAACTCGGCGGCGCCATCGGGGTCGCCATCGCCTCCACCGCGGCGGCCACCCGCACCCGCGACCTCAACGCACAAGGCCACGCCATCACCGATGCGCTCACCGGCGGATTCCACACCGCCTTGTGGGTCTGCGGACTCATCGCCCTGGCCGCCATCCCCATCACCCTCTTCCTCATCCGGCGCACCGGCATCACCCAGGTCGGCCCCCTCCCGCCGAGCCAAGTCCCGGATCCCGCCGCGCCGACCGGCCACGGCGGCCATCGCTGAGGCAGCGGTGCCCCCTCATCCACGCAGAGTCAGGAGGACCACCATGCGCAAACTCGTCGAATCGACGCTTGTCACCCTGGACGGGGTCGTCGAGGCCCCTGAACGCTGGGCCTTTTTCGACGCCGAGTCCTCGGCGTACTCGCTCGAACAGCTCCGCAACTACGAGGCATTCGTCATGGGTCGGACGACCTACGAGACCTTCTACGCCAACTGGGGCCACGTCACCGGCAACCCCCACATCGACCGCATCAACGCCATGCCCAAGTACGTCGCGTCTCGGTCACTGACCGAGACGACATGGAATGCCACCCTGTTGGGCCCCGACCCGTCCGGCGCGATCGCGAAGCTGAAGAGCCGGCCAGGCAAGGACCTCATCAAGTACGGCACCACTCGCTTCGACACCACCCTCGTCCGAGACCATCTGATCGACGAATTCCGCTTCTGGTACATGCCCGTCGTGGCCGGCTCCGGACAACGACTCTTCGAACACGCCGACACCACAGGGCTGGACCTCACACTCACCGACGAAAAGCGACTGCGGAACGGGTCGGTGATCCTCACCTACGTGCCTCGCTGACCTCACGTAGCCGCCGGTTCCGGCGACAGGCGGCGTGGGTGTTGCAGGGTGCCACCAACAGGCGACCGAACTGCCTGTGGCGCTGTTTCGTCGAAGAACAGCGTCTCGACGGCAGTTCGGGAGGCACCTTCCGCCCCGGAGGTTCGCGAGAACGGGCAGCACCTCGGAGGTGACCGTCTATGAACGGCACAGACGGTGGTCGGCGGACGGCTCCTGGGACAAGATCTGGGGTGCCGTCCTGGCCGATGCCGATGCGGACGGCCGCATCGACTGGTCGATGGTGAGCGTGGATTCGACCTCGTGCCGCGCTCACCGGCACGCCGCCGGGGCACGCAAGAAGCCGCCGCGAGTGCCGGGAAAAGACGCACGCTCCGGCAGCACCGCCCCGACGAGGGACTCGGACGCTCCCGGGGCGGGCTGACCGGCAAAATCCACCTGGCCGGCGAGGGAGGACGACGGCAGCTCGCGTTCCTGCTCACGCCGGGCCAGTGGGGTGACGCCCCGCAGCCCATCCCGGTCATGGAACGTGTCCGGGTCGCCCGCCAGGACGGCGGCCGTCCCCGCACCCGGCCCGATCACCTCGGCGGCGACACGGCGTACTCATCCCGACGAAACCGCCGCTACCTGCGAACACGCCAGATCAAGCACACCATCCCGAGTCGAAGGACCAGCGGGCCAACCGCAAGCGCCGCGGCAGCCAAGGCGGCAGGCCGACCGGCTTCGACAAGACGATCTACAAGCGGAGGAACGAAGTCGAGCGGACGATCAATGCGCTGAAGAACTTCCGCGCCGTGGCCACCCGTTCGACAAGCGGGCCTACGTCTTCCACGGCACCGTCACCGTGGCAGCGATCCGACAGTGGCTCCGCTCGCAACCCGCACGACCGGTTTCAGGCGCCGGTCCGCCCGTCGACGAGCTCACGCACGACATCGAGGTGGCCGTTGTGGCGGGACGTCTCCTCAATGAGGTGGAGGATCACCCACCGGAGGTCTACATTGCGGCCGTCGCTGATGGAACGCTTGGCCGTTGAGTTCAGGTCGTGGTCGGACACCAGGCGACGGTAGCGCGCGCTCTGCTCCTCGTACTCGGCAAGAAGCCGGGGCAACGGAATGTCGACTGCTGTCCGCATCTCAGGGTCGGGATCATCGTCGGTCGCCTCGGTGAGCGGCCCCGCGAGCTCCTCGCCCAGAAACATTACTTGGAACCAGTAGTACTCGACCCAACGCAGATGGCTGATCAGCCCGCACAGCGTCATCAGCGGTGAACTCGCGAGCGGGGCCTTGCGGGCGTCCTCGGCGGACACGCCCTCACACTTGGCTCGCGCGGTGTCACGGGCGTAGTCCAGGAAAGTGACCAGCTGCGTACGCTCGTCCCACGTGGGAGGCGTGTCGGTTCGTTGAGTCATCGCGAGGAGTTTCCCCCAGCCCGGAACGGGTGTCGACCCCATTGATCGGAAGCACCGTCAAGTCCCACAGCACCGGCTGTGCTCGGGGAGAGCCTGGCAGGATCCGCCGGACAGGCCCAGGCGATGCGGCGCCCGTGGTCCCTCTCCTGTCGCTCAGCCGGGATTGTTGTCGTCGGCATGCGCTCTGCCGTCGTGGAGTACTTCCCGCTGCCAGGCCGAGCGCTGTTGGGTGTGCAGATGCCAGTAGTGCTCGGCGATGTCGTCCGGGTCGAAATCGGTTCCGGGGGCGACGGGGCCCGCAACGGTGATGCTGGCGAAGTGAACGCCGCAGGGGCCGTATTCCTGGTCCAGCAGGTCCACCAGCGTCCGCACGCCGGCTTTGCCGAGGGAGAGGCTGACGTATGCGGACTTGGGCTCCGGCATGCCCCCGGTGACGATGAAGGTGCCGCCGCCGTGCCGGGCCATCAGTGGGGCCGTGTGGGCCGCGGCTGTCAGCGCTCCGACGACGTTCACCGCCCAGGCTCGCTGGTGGCCGCGGACGGTGAGTTCGCCGGGCGCATCCGGACGGATGACGGCGGCGTTGTAGACCACTGCCTCCGGCGGGCCGAACGCCTCCACCGCCCGGTCGAGGGCTGCGCGCAGCTCGGTCTCGTCCGCGCTGTCGGCGCGCAGCCGCACGACGGGCGTACCGAGCGGTGTGACCGCTTCGGCGGCAGCGTCGAGGGAGGCGGATGTTCGGGAGATGAGGGCCACCGCCATGCCCTCGGCGGCGAACCGCCGTGCCACCGACCGCCCGATCCCCGGGCCCGCACCAATGATCACCGCTCCTGGCATCACGGTCTCCTCTCTTGGTCAACCCGGCTTCCTGAACCGCCGGCGACCGGAACGCTAAGTCGTCACACCGGTGTGAGGGTCAAGCGCGGCAAGGGAAACAAGGGAGGCAAGGACGGCAGGGCGGCGCAAAACCGCATTCCCCGGCCTCGGCCGGCTCGGCAGCGCACGGGAAGAAGGCCTCGGCCGGCGCGCTTGATACGAAGCGGGTGCCGGCGAGGAAGGGCGGACGTATGCGGATCGGTGTGCTGGAGGACGCGACGGGGGTGAGTCGGCGGCTGTTGCGCTACTACGAGGAGCAGGGGCTGCTCCGACCGGCACGGTTGGCCAACGGATACCGCGATTACAGCGAGGCCGACGTCGCGACGGTGCGGCGCATCCGGCGGCTGCTTGCCGCCGGGCTCCCCACCGCCGTCATCAACCGGATTCTCGACTGCTTCCACGACGGCGACGGAGGCACGGACACCGGCAACGACGACGGCGACGGCCTGATGACGTCCTCGGGGTGCGCAGGCCTCACCACCCGTCTCCGCCGGGAACGGGCGCGCATCGCGGAGGAGATCGAGCGGCTGCAAGCTTCCGATCAGGCCCTTGAGTCCCTGCTGGCCATGCCCGCGAGAATCTCCAGGGCGCCGGGTTAGCCGGCGCCGGGAGCAGCCGCACACGCTTCGGATGCTCGGACGGCGTTCACTCCATCGGCGTCGGCGGTGGCCTCGCCTCATCGGCAACGGCCGACCGGCCCTGCCCGGCGAAACCGTGCCCGGCCCGACCCCCCCAGCGAATTACCCACGGCGTCCCGCGTGTTGCGGATAGTCCCGGCGGGGTTTCCGTGATCCGATGAGGTCGGATAGTGCGCATCGATGAGGTCCAGGTGGCTGCGGAAGGAGGCGGGATGTCTGCTGTGTCCCGCCGTGCATTCCTGCTGACGCGGCACCGTATCTGCCACCTGCCGGTGCCGCCCGGGGGTCGCTGTCGCTGACGGCATGGGCGAATCTCGCCCGTGACGTTCCGACCGTCCGACACCGGCACTCCGGAAGCGAAGTTCCCGCAGCATGTCTGCCACCACACGGCGGCGTGGCCCTCGGCCCGCCGCTGAAACCGGGTTTGTCCTTTTCCTCTGCTTGTTGCTGCCGATCGGTGCCGTGTCCGGCATCGGCGTCACCGCCGTCCGTGCGGGGCCGTGGGCGGCTGCGGGCACCGCCCTCGGTGCGGTCGCCGTCGCGTCCGGCGCGGCGCTGATCGTCCGGCGCGGCCGCCGGCGGCCGGACGTCGACCGGGCGGCACGGCTTCTGGCGGGCCGGCCCGGGGTCGCGCGGTCCACCACACGTGGGGCCGCGGCCGAGGCCGTCCGGCTCGGGGCGCGAACCGCCGTCCCCGGCGTGTACATCGGCCGCACGGTGCACGGCCGCCGGGACCTGTGGGGGTCCTGGGAGGACATGCACATGGACATTTGGGGGCCCCGCACCGGCAAGACCTCGACGCGGGCGATACCGGCCGTGGTCGGCGCCCCCGGCGCGGTGATCGTCACGTCCAACAAGCGCGACATCGTGGACGCGACGCGCGGAGTCCGCGAACGGCGGGGCCCGGTCTTCGTGTTCGACCCGCAGAACCAGGCCGGGGAGTCGCCGTCCTGGTGGTGGAACCCGCTGTCGTTCGTCGGCGAGAACGTCGCCAAAGGGCACATGCTCGCGTCGTTCTTCGCGGGCATCAACCGGCAGGGCCACGTGCGCAGCGACGGCTACTTCGAGCCCGCCGGACGGGACCTGTTCGGCAACTTCCTCCTGGCGGCGTCCCTGGAGGGGTTACCCATCACCCGGACGCTGACCTGGCTCATGCGCCCCGGAGACAGCACGCCCGAGCACATCCTGCGCGCGAACGGGCAGCCGCTCGCCGCGGATTCGATCGCCATGGTGCGGGAAGCCCCATCCCGCCAACGCTCCGGAGTATTCGGGGTCGCGGCGCAGATCGCGTCTCCCCTCACGGTGCCTTCGGTCACGGAATGGGTCACCCCCGGAAGCAACCCGAGACGCCCCGAGTTCCGGCACGCCGACTTCGCGCAACGCGACGACGCGACGATCTACCTGCTGTCGGAGGAGACGGAACGCGCCGCCGCGCCCTTCCTGATCGGGCTGGTGTCGGCGCTCGCCTACGCCGTCGAAGGGCGGGCGATCGAGAGCCCCGGCGGACGGCTCGCGGTGCCCGCGCTCTTCGTCCTCGACGAAGCCGCGAACGTCTGCCCGTGGCACGAACTCCCCTTCCTCTACAGCCACTACGGGTCGCGCGGAATCGTGATGATGACCGTCCTGCAATCGTGGGCCCAAGGCGTCGGTGTCTGGGGCGAAGCAGGGATGGCCTCGATGTGGGGTGCGGCGAACGTCCGTGTATACGGCGGAGGTTCCGCCGACACCCGGTTCCTCCACGATCTCGCGCAGACCACGCCCAGGTTCGAGCCGCAGACCGTCGCGACCAGCCGTTCCGCGGGCCGGATCTTCGGAGGATCCGTCACACACGCATCACGCAGCGAACCCGTGCTGGACGCCGCCGACCTCTTCCGCCTGCCCCGCGGCCGGGCCCTCGTCCAAGTGAGCGGCGGTCCGCCGATGCTGGCCCGGACGATCCCTTGGTGGGACGGCCCCTACGCCGCGGAGATCCGCCGCTCCCTGGCCAAGTACGCGCCGTGACCGCCCACGTGCCGCAGCGACCCGACCGAACCCGCGGCCCGCCCCGACCGGCGCACCCGGCAGACCCCGCACACCGGTCAGACCCGGCACACCCGCCGCACCTGGCACCCCCACACACCCGGCACCCCCCACACACCCGACCCGCCCACCGATTCCGCGCTCTTCCGAGGACTCCCACACATGTCGCACCACACCACCGTCGCGGGCGAACTGTCCGCTGCCCCGGCCGATCCGACGTCGCCCGCGCCCGCGGTACGCCCGATCGACATCGTCGCCGGGTACGCCCGACAAGCCGCCGCTTCGCTGCATACCGTCGAGTTCGACCCGGTCTCACGCTGGTACCGCCGCCTGCACGCAGCCGACGACCACGAGGTATGGCTGCTGAGCTGGCTGCCCGGCCAGGGCACCGGACTGCACGACCACGGCGGGTCGTCCGGCGCGTTCACGGTCGTCGCGGGCACGCTGCACGAACGCTCGCTGATCGCCACGCCCCGGGGACGAGGAGCCGCGCGCGAACGGCTCCTCGTCCCCGGCGCGACACGGGCGTTCGGGCAGGGCTACATCCACCAAGTCACCAATACGGGAACCGAGCCGGCCGTGAGTGTGCACGTCTACGCACCGCGGCTGACCGCCATGACGATCTTCGAGAGCGACGCCGGCGTGCTCGGCCGCCCGGGCACCGGGCCGTTGACCCGACTGCGCGTCGAGCGGTCCGGAGAAGACTGGTGACCGCGGCGGACCAGGCCGGGTACCCCACGCCCGAAGACGACCCGGTGACCGCGGAGCGCGGCTTTCCACCGCCTCCCCACCACGGCCGGGCCCGCGGCGTCGACGCGCTGCTGGCCGCGGCGCGTACCCGATACGCACGTGTGGACGTCCGGCAGGCGTACGACGAGTTCCACAACCACGGTGCCGTGCTCGTCGACACCCGCATTGCCGGGCAACGCGCCGCCGACGGCACCGTCCCGGGCGCGCTCGTCGTCGAACGCAACCATCTGGAATGGCGGTTCGACCCGGAGTGCGACGCGCGCCTGCCCGAGGCGGCCGGCTACGGCGTCCGGATCATCCTGCTGTGCGACGAGGGCTACGCGTCGAGCCTTGCCGCGGCCTCATTGCTGGACCTGGGACTGTTCCGGGCCACCGATGTGGTCGGCGGATTCCAGGCGTGGCGGGCGGCCGGACTGCCCGTCGCCGCGCCGGACGGCTCCGCGCCGGGCGTCGGCTGAGGGCGTTCGCCCCGAGTCGGCCAACCCCGCCGTTTCGGGCCGCGGTCGACTGAAGCGGCGGGTAGTTTCGAGGCGGGCCGTCGCGCGCGGACCTGCCCGGGGAGGGGCGGGTCCGCGCGACCGCGGCGGCTGTTGACGCCTAACCCGGGGGTAACCACGGTGCATTTCCGCATGTCCGCCGCCAGAGTGGCGGCCGTACCGCTGCTGGCGCTGACCGGCGTGACCGCCTGCGCATCCGACGGCAAGCCCGCGGCGAGGACCGCGCAGTCGCCGCCCTCGCAGGACGACAAGACAGACGACAAGAAGGACGAGAAGGACGAGAAGAAGGGTGAGTTTCGGGGTGACAAGCCCGTGTTCGTCCCGACGAATGAGCAAACCGCCGAGGTGATGCTCACAGCCGAGGAGGCCCCGCGCGGTTACGAGGCCGGGCCCGTGAACAAGCTGTTCGTGGCGTGGAGCGGAAACTACCGGGTCACGCCCGAGGCGTGCACGGGAGTCATCGACGACAGTCTGACCAGGGGCCTGGTGGGAAGCATGCGCTTCTACGCGGAGAAGGGCACTGCCGAGGACGGCGTGTGGATCAACGTGTTCGGCGGCGACCACGACGACCTCGTCAAGCGGCTCGACGACTTGGCTGCCGCCGTCGAGGGCTGCACCTCGTTCCAGGAGTCCAACGGCACCGACTGGTGGGACTACAAGGTGGGCGACGTCCGGCGGGGGACGTACGGGCCGGGCAGCGTGAGCTATCGGTTCACCTACGTCGAAGGGACCCTCGTGGTCGACAAATACCGCGTGCTGACCGTCGACGGCACGGTGGCCGTGGACGTGACCTCGGAGGCCGAGGCCAAGTCCGGCAAGCCCGATGAGCCCATCGGCTTCGTCAACGCCCAGCGCGACAAGATCGGCCGCGCGAACTGGACGGCTGGTGTGCCGACGTCCGGCACGAGCACCAAGCCGTCTGCCGCTGGGCCGAGCAAGACGCCGTAGCCGTAGCGGCGTCCGGCTCTGGGCAGGCGCATGCGGAGCGGTGCGTTTCGTCGACGAGGCCGACGGCGGCGGCCGCCGGGAGCGATCCCGGTGGCCGCAGCGGTCTTGGTGCTGCCGATCCGCACGCCGGTCTCGACCGTGACCGGTTCGCGGCCTTCGCCACGGACGCCGGTCAGGCTCCGTTCCGTTCCGTCTCCCGCAACGCCGTGCCCGTGGCGGAGTCGGGGTGGCCGGCGAGTTCCTCCGGGGTGCCCTCGAAGAGGACGCGGCCGCTATGCCGGCCGGGGCCCGGGCCGAGGTCGACGATCCGGTCCGCGCGGCGGATGACCGTCAGGTTGTGCTCGATCACGACGACGGTGTTGCCGGTGTCGACCAGGCGGTCCAGGACGCCGAGCAGGGTGTCGATGTCGTCGAGGTGGAGGCCGGTGGTGGGTTCGTCGAGGACGTACAGCATCTCGCCTGTGGCCGACCGCAGTTCCTTGGCGATCTTGAGGCGCTGGCACTCGCCGCCGGAGAGCGTGGAGAGCGGCTGTCCGAGGGTGAGGTAGCCGAGGCCGACCTCCGCGATGTGGCGGAGTGCGCCGCGGATGACCGGGACGTCGAGGCGGTCGCGGGCCTCAGCGACCGTCAGGGCCTCGACGTCCGCGATCGTGAGGCCGTCGACGGTGTAGGCGAGCGCCTTGTCGTTGAACTTGCCTCCGCCGCAGGCCTCGCAGGGTGCGGAGTGGCCGTCCATGAACGCGAGGTCGGTGAACACGACGCCGGTGCCCCTGCATTCCGGGCAGGCACCGGCGGAGTTCGCGCTGAACAGCCCGGCGTCCACGCCGTGCGTCTTCGCGAAGAGCTTGCGGATGGCCGGGCCGATGCCGGTGTAGGTGATCGGGGTCGAGCGGCGGTTCGTGGACACCGCCCGCTGGGTGATCGCCGTCGCGGTGTGCTGCGCGAGCAACTCGGCGAGCAGGCTGGACTTTTCGGAGCCCGCGACGCCGGTGACCACGGTCAGGATCCCGGCCGGCAGGTCGACCGTGACGCCGCGCAGGTTGTGGCGGCGGGCGTCGGCGATACGGAACGGGCGGCCGGTCGACGCGCGGCGGCGCGTCGCGCGCGGAGCCCGGCGGATCGGATTCGCGTACACGGCGGCCGACGGGGCCGAGTCGGCGCGGCGGGTGGAGCCGTACCGCCAAGTCCTGATGCGGCGCCGGTGGTACCTGCTCGGCTGGGACCTCGACCGCGCGGACTGGCGCACCTTCCGCCTCGACCGGGTGCGCGAACCCGTGCCCGCGGGAGCGCTGTTCGCGCCGAGGCCGCTGCCCGCGGAGACGGCCTACGCCTACCTCCGCGCCGAGATGACCGCGCCCCGGCACCGGGTGGCCGTGACCGTGGAGGCCCCGGCGGACCGGGTCGCCGACCGGTTCAAGTACGACGAGCAGGCGGTGGTCGAACCGCTGGGGGAGCAGCGGTGCCGGGTGGTGACACGGGTGGACTCGTTCGAATGGCTCGTCTTGGTGGTGGGGCTGCTGGACGTCGATTTCGTGGTCGAGGAGCCCCGCGCGTTCGCGGACCGGTGCCGGGCTATGGGAGGGCGGCTGAAGCGGGCGGGTAGCGGCGGCTGACGGGCGGGCCGCCTGGGCCGTGCCCGGGGCGGAGTGCCCCGGGCACGGCCCGGTGGTGTTCGGCGGGGCTGTCAGGACGCGGGCATCCAGGGGCTCCACGCCGTGAACGGGAGCGTGCTCGACAGTTCGGGGTTCTGGGCGGTGCCGACCACCCGGAGGCCGATTCCGAACTCGCCGGTCGAGGCGCCCCACAGGTGCTCGGTACCCGACGGCAGCGTCACCGGGGTCGCCGGCCGGCCGGGGCGGTCGGGCAGCCGCCCGCCATGTACCTGTGCCTCCCGGCGTTGTCGTTCCGAACGGGGGCCGATCAACGACCCACCCGTGCTTCACGACGCGCCGAGCGGAACTGGACGTCACACGACTTCGTGGAAGCCGGAGCTGCCTACCGAGGGCTTTCCGGCTTCACCGCGGCAATCAGCGACGCCCACTCGGCCCGGCGGAAGAGCAGGGTCGGAGAGTCGGCGAGCTTGCTGTCCCGCACGGGCACGACGGCCGGAAACGAGGGCGAGACTTCGAGGCAGGCCCCGCCATCCCCGTTGCTGTGCGAGGACTTGAACCAGATGGCATCAGCGCTCACGCGGGTTCCTTCATCGCCGAGACGAGTGCTGCCCAGCCCGCGTGCGAGAAGACCAGTGTGGGTGAGGCACTGAGCTTGCTGTCTCGCACGGGGACCATGGCCGGGAACGAGGGCGAGACCTCGAGGCAGTCTCCGCCGTCCCCGTTGCTGTGCGAGGACTTGAACCAGATGGCGCGGGCGGCGTTCATGGCCGATACGTCCTTACTGCCGATGCGATCAGTGTCAGGGACGCCTTCGGGGACAGCGCGGCAGCCCTGGCGTGATCGTAGGACCTCAAGTACTTGGCCACCAGTGCCGGTTCTTCGATGAGTTGTCCGGTGTGGGCACTCTCGTTGTAGATGATCGGCGGACTGTCGGCAAAGGTCATGGCGATTGTGAGGCCGCCCATGAGCGGGTGGGGGCCCGCGCTCGATGGCATCACTTGAAGGACCACCCGCGGGTGGTCGGCGGCGAGATCGCGGAGGTGGGTGAGTTGGGCGGCCATCGTCGGCCCCGAGTCCACCAGGATGCCGAAGCATGTCTCGTGGATGATCGCCCAGAACTCGGGCGCGTCCTCGCGGTCGAGCAGCAGGCTTCGGTCCAGCCGAGCCCGGACACGTGACTCGACTTGCGCCGGTGCGGCGTAGGGGAGCGACGCTCGAATGATGCCGCGCGCGTATGCCTCGGTTTGCAGCAAGCCGGGAACGTGGATGGTCGCGTATTGGCTGATCGTGGTCGCGAGCAGTTCCAGTTCGGCTACGTCGGCAAAGTAGTCCGCGTGCTTCGACTGCCGTGCCAGTCGGCACAGCCGCTGTAAGTGCTCACCGCTGCCCAGCACTTGGTCGAAGGCCTTCGACAACTCGGGCTGCGGTTGGCGCACCGCCGCCTCGAACTGGCCGATGTAGGCGCCGGAGCAGAAGGCCAGTTCGCCCAGCGCGTCTTGGGTGAGTCCGGCGGCCTCGCGGAGGCGGCGCAGCTCGGCGCCGTAGAAGGCCCTGGCGGAAACGTACGGGTCCAAGTCCTTGCTCGCAGGCATCGAGGCCCCCTTTCGAAGAGGGCTTCATGCTAACGGCGTTCCGTCACTCCGTGTACTTGTTCGATTACTGCAAGACGTCTGTTGTATCGCGGAGGGGGATTCGGCCTAGCATCTGCCGGATGCCCTTCTTCGACGACGACGAGCCGGTGTTCAAGAAGCAGAAGTGGGGGGAACCGCGGTATGCCTACAACCCGCGGAATCCCGTGGGGATGTTCCTGATCGTCGTGTCGTTGGTTGTCGCGGTGGTGGTGCTGGTGTCGATGAGACACAAGTCGCCGACCGAGTCGAAGCCCTATGCGCCGTACCCGTCGACGGACTACTCGGCGTTGCTCCGGAGCCTGGAGGCGCAGCGGACGGCGTCGTCGAGCCCCACGGCCACCGTGTCCGCGACTGGCACGCCGCGAAGTGCCGCGGCATCGGCGACCACCACGCTGTCCCCGTGACTTCTCCGGACTGCCGATTGCCGCGTTACCGCTGCGGAACTCCCAGTCGCGGACAGGAGGGCCCTTGGGCGTGCTCGTCGCCGTGGGCCAGTGGCCGCGAGAACGAACCGCCGTTCTCTCACGCATCGGGGAGCGTGCCGAAAGGTGCGGGAGGTCGACCGCTCAGAACTCCGGCGTTCCGAGCCGGCACTGAACGTTTCCGGCCGGAGCACTAGCCAGAAGAACGCTGAAGTCCTGCCTGAGTACTAGCGGAAGTCTCCTAGGTTGGACCGCTCCCAACGATCGTAATCTCCACGCGAGAGGTACCCATCCGCGCTTCGGAAAATCGGAGCGCCCGGGCCACCGAACTCGCTGGTCCCCAAGTAATGCACCTCGGGGTCGTGTACCTCCTGCCCCGCACGCATGTCCCTCACTCGACGCTCCGCACTCAGCGTCATGTCAAGCTTGGCCTCCCACTGGCGCCAGAGCGTGGCCTTCACGGGGTCCGGAGCGTTGACGCCAGGCTCGCGGAGCTGTACTTGCTCGCTGCGTGCGTGCTGACGCTTGAGAGCCGGATCCTGGCTCGGCGACGACGCCCGTTCGGCCTCACGAGGCGGCCGGGAACGGGAGCTGCGTGCCGACGGAAGTCCCATCGCTGCCGCACGATGTGCGCGGGGGACTTGGCCCTCTGCCATCCGAAGTCTCCTTCTGCGGAAGGCGCTTACGCTACACCCGGAGCACAACGTACGCCCGGGAGATGTCCACAGCGCGCAACACCCAAGGTGCTTGCTCCCGCTGGGCCTCCGGGTATGGCGGTCGGACCGCACCGGTTTCGCCACGGCAACGACAGTGTGCAGGTGCTCTGGATATCGGGCCGAGCCGACACGTGTTGTGGACAGGGACGGTGCACGCAATCACCGCGAGCTCGTCAACCTCTTGTCGACCACCGGCCAATCTCGCGCGTAGTTGGCCCCAGCCTTGAAGCCACCCCGGCAACCAGGCAAACGATTCCGGTCACAGCACTAGCTGAATCCGGTCCGCGTGATTCGGGCTGTTTGCGGCAGCCGGCAAGGCGCGGACCCCCGCCCGACCCGGGCCGTCCCGGGCCGGGGCGGGCGGAGGCCGTCAGGGGTCAGGCGCCGGCGGTGCGGCGGAAGACCGTGGTGCGGTGTTCGGCTTCCGTGTCGAGCTTGGGGATGATGTGTTCGCCGAAGAGGCGGATCGTCTCCAGGGTGCCCTCGCGGGTGTCCGGGCCCAGGCCGAGCACGAGTTGGTCGACGCCCGCGGCTTCGAACTGCTTGACGGCCTTGAGGGCGGTGTCCGGGTCGCCCACGATCATCGCGCCGGCGTCCGCGGCGAACTCGACCATCTCGGCGTTGATGTCGGGTACCAGTTCCGGCCAGTTCGGCAAGCCTTCCGGGTGCGGGAACGTGTCGTGGTACCGGTACACGTTGCTCACCAGGTACGACGGCCGTGCCGCGACCGCCCGGTCGATCGCCGCGCGCTTCTCGGTGGCCACGAAGCCCGTCGACACCGCGAGCACGTTGTTGTTGACGAACGCGCCGATCGGCTCGGCGTTGCCGATCGCCTCCTTGTACTTCGCCGTCAGCTTCTCCGCGGCCTCCAGGTCGCCGATCGAGAAGCCGAGCACGCCCAGGCCCAGCCGTGCGGCCATCTCGTACGACGGCGGGCTGCCTGCCGCGTACCACATCGCGGGGTGGCCCTTGCCGTACGGCTTCGGCAGGATCCGGCGCGGCGGCAGCGACCAGAACCGGCCGTCGTAGCCCTCGTATTCGTCCTGCAGCCACATCTTCGGGAACTCGCGGATGACGTCTTCCCAGATCTCCTTCGTCTGGGACATGTCCTCGATGCCGGGCAGGAAGCCGAGGATCTCGTGGCTGCCCGCGCCGCGCCCGGTGCCGAACTCGAAGCGGCCGCCGGACAGGTGGTCGAGCATGGCGACCCGCTCGGCGACCTTCGCCGGGTGGTTGACCTGCGGCAGCGGGTTGAAGATGCCCGAGCCTATGTGGATGCGCTCGGTCGCGTGCGCGAGGTAGCCGCACATCACGTCGTTGGCCGACAGGTGCGAGTACTCGTCGAGGAAGTGGTGCTCGCTCAGCCACACGTACTTGAAGCCCGCCTTGTCGGCGGCGATGCCGTACGCCATGTCGTTCATGAGCGCTTCGTGCTCGGCGTTCGGGTTGCCCTCGCGGCGGAAGGCGGGGTTGTAGCCCTGGAGGAAGATGCCGAACTCCA
The DNA here is from genome assembly GCF_039542225.1 of Yinghuangia aomiensis. NCBI lineage: Bacteria > Bacillati > Actinomycetota > Actinomycetes > Kitasatosporales > Streptomycetaceae > Yinghuangia > Yinghuangia aomiensis. The sequence goes on from NZ_BAABHS010000011.1 coordinate 132,989, forward strand.
CGGAAATCCTTAAGCGTCGAAGGAGAGTCGAGGGAGAGCAGGAGGAGCGGGAAGAACTGGCGAGCGCTACGCGGGGTCGATCTTGAGCAGGCGTGCCGCGTTGCCGTACAGGAACTGCGGCCACACCTCGTCCTTGAAACCGACCGACGGGAGTTCCCCGAAGATCCGGTCGAGCGTGAGCCCCATCGGGAAATACCCCGCGTACAGGATTTTGTGCGCGCCACGGGTGTTGGCGTAGTCGACGATCGCCTTCGGGTAGTAGCGGGGCGCGAACGCCGACGTCGAGTAGTACAGGTTGGGCCACTTCAGCATGAGCTTGACCGCGAGGTCCACCCACGGCTCGCACCCGTGCCGGGTCACCATGACCAGCTCGGGGAAGTCGTACATCACCTCGTCGATCAGCTCGACATGCTGCGGCGCCATCTTCAGGCGCGGTCCGGGCACGCCCGCGCAGACGAAGATCGGGATGTCCAGCTCGACGCATTTCGCATAGAACGGGTACATCTTCTTGTCGTTGATCGGCACCTGCGGGAACGTCCCGGACGGGAAGCACCCGGCCGCTCGCACCCCGAATTCCTCGTACTCGCGCACGAGTTGCCGGATGCCGTCCATGCCCGTGTTGGGGTCGACGTTCGACGACGCGAGGAACCGGTCCGGATGCTTGCGCAGCGCCGTACGGGACGTCTCGTCGCCGACGCCGATCAGCCCGTGCCGGATGCCGAACCGGTCCATCTCGTGCAGCGTGAACCCGACCGGGTCGTCGGTCGGCAGATCCTTCGGCACGCCCTTGAACATGTACTCGGCCGGGAACTCGAAATCCTCGCGGGACTCCCGGTCCTTGGTCTGTCGCCGGATGAACGCGTACTGGTCCCAGCCTTCGTGCGGGAACCCGATCATCGTGTCGACGACCGGGACGTCCGTGGGGAACGGCATCGCAAATCTCCTCGGAACGGTCAGGGCAGGCGGCGGACGAGCGACTCGGCGTTGGTGCGCATCACCTTGACCTGCTCCTCGTCGGTGAACCCGGACGCCTCCAAGTCCTTGGCGAAGGCCAGGGGTTCGGCGATGCCCTCGGTGTGCGGCCAGTCCGAGCCGAGCATGATGCGGTCGGCGCCGATGACGTCCCGGAGTTCGGTGAGGTCGTTCTCGTGGAACGGTGCCACCCACAGTCGTTCGCGCAGCGTCTCGCGCGGATCCTGCGGCCAGGCGTGCCGCTGCTGTGCGTACGACTTCTTCAGCCGCCGGAACAGCACCGGGACCCAGTCCGAGCCGGTCTCGATCGCCGCCAGGCGGATGCGCGGGTGGCGGGCGAGCACGCCGTACGACAGCAGCGCGGCGATCGTGTCGGCGATCGGCTCCGGGCTGATCAGGCCGCGCATCGGCGTCGCCCGGAACGCCTCCAGGTCGTGCGACTCGCCCCACCACGAGAGGAGTTCGGCGTACGCACTGTTGCCGCCGTGGTAGACGACGGTGATACCCGCCTCGTTCACGAGCGACCAGAACGGTTCGAACACCGGATCGCCCGGGGACGTCCAGCCGCGGGCGGTCGTGATCGGCCCGTACTGCATGACGATCATCCGCGCGTCGTGCTCCAGCGCCCAGCGGAGTTCGGCGACCGCGTTGTCCGGGTCCGCGAGCGTGATGTACGGCGCCGCGAAGATCCGGTCCCGGTAGGCGAATCCCCAGTCTTCTTCGAGCCACCGGTTGAACGCCCGGAACGCCGCGCACAGCGCCGGGATGTCGTGCCGCAGCGCCTGCTCCATGCCGACGCCCAGCGTCGGGAAGAACATCGCGCCGTCGAGACCGAGTTCGTCCATCGCGGCGAGCCGCGCATCGCGTTCGCGGTACGCCGGACGGGTCGGCTCCAGTTCGCCGAACTGCTCGATCAGCGAACCCTCGGCGGTGCCCCGGAACCACTTCTCCAGCACGCCGGGCTTGGCCAGCCGGGAGAACGTCGGGTCGGGGATGAACTTGTTCACCTTGCCGCCGACGAGCAACCGGGTCTTGCCGTCCACCTGCGCCCACTGCATGCAGCGCTTGCGGAACTCCGGCTCGATGTGGCGGGTGAAGGCGTCGAGTGCTTCGTAGTAGTGGTTGTCGGCGTCGAACGCGCGGAACCCCTGAGGCAGCATGCGACCAAACTAAAACGCGGTTCTTGTCACGGTCAACGTTTTCGGGAGGCGGATGCGCGGAGCGGGTGCGGGGTTCGTAGCCCTTGGCAGGGGTTCGGCGAGAGTTCGGCGGTGCGCCGACGGAGGGTTCGGCGGCGAGGGCGGCTCAGAGCCCGGCCAGCACCCGCCGGGTGACGCGCTCGGTGTCGTCGAGGATCTCCGGCCACGCCTTGCGCCCGGTCACCCACGCGATGAGCCCGGTCGACACGACCGCCTGCACGGCGACCCCGGCGGTCGCCGCGGCCTCGGCGGGGACGTCCGGCATCAGCGCGGCCAACGCCGCATCCGATGCGGCGTTCATCCGCGCGATCATCTCGCTGGCGTACGGATCCGCGGAGCACACCAGGCTCACCGTGAGCCGCGCGAAATGCGGATGCCGCTGGAAAGCCCGCAGCTCGCGCTGCGCGAACCGGAGCACCCGCTCCTCCGCCGACGCGGCAGGCGGGCGCCCGCCGCCCGGCCCCATCTCGGTCAGCACCCGGTCGGTCAGCCGGCTCTGCCAGTCCGCGACCGCGGCGGCCAGGAGATGGTCCTTGGACGAGAAGTACCGGTAGATGGTGGCCAGCGAAATCCCCGACCGCGCCGCGACATCCCGCATTTGCAGAGCGTCCGGCCCGATCTCGGCGACCAGTTCGATCACCGCGTCGGTGATCCGCCGGTACCGCGCAAGCTGCGCGCGCGTCATGGCGTCCACGGCCCGCGGAGGAAGCTCACTCGTCGACACGGGCGCAGTCTAGACGGGCGGACGTGGGGGAGGGCCCGCGTGTGCGCGATCGGGATTTCGAAAACGCGGTTTTCGTACCGGATCCGGCGGAATGGGGGCGGCCCCGGGCAGGATGCCTGTGCCCGGGGCCGCGTGGTGGCTTGGTCAGCCGAGGTTGGTCAGCGCCGTCGAGGCCTGCTCCGGCAGGGCCGCCGGGTCGACGGGCAGCGTGCGCACCGGGTTGTCGGGCAGCGTCGGCACCGGGTTCTCGGCGGACGGTGCCTGCGGCACGCCGGGCAGGAGGTCGGTCACCGTCCGGGACAGGCCCTCGGTGAGCTGCGTGACCTGGTCGCGGGCGACGTCGAGCGACGGCACGCCGTCGAGACGCGTGCCCGGATTGTCGCCGGGAGCTATGCCGGTCGCACCGGTCGGCACCTCGACGGGCAGGGCGGCTGTGAGGTCGACGGCCGAGAGGTGCGCGGCGACGAGTCCGCGCACCGCGTCCGCCACCTGGCCCGGGTCGGTCGGCAGGGACGCGACGTCCGGCGTCCCGGGCAGCGGCGGAACGAACGGCACCGACGGAACGGCGGGCGCGGCAACCACCGACGACGCGGCCGGCACGGCCGGGGTGGCCGGCGCCTTCGCGGCGGTCGCGGCCGCGGCACCGGCCGCGCCGAGCGCGGCCAAGCCGAGGGCGACGCCGGTCACGACGAAGCCGCGGTTCCAACGGACGATCTTGCGCATGAGTGAATTCCTCGAAGTGCTCGAAGGGTGGGAGATTCCCGGGATAAACCGGGGTCTCCTGGGATTGCCGGGGATGTCCCCGGGTGCCGCGGACGTCGTACGCGCGTCGGGTGCGGCGGCCTGACCGGAGTCCCGGCCCGTGACGGGGTCCGGGTCGGTCAGGAGTCTTGGGTACGGCCGGGTGCGGGCAAGGCCGTCTCGCACCGCGTCCGGAGACGTCCGGGCGTGGCGAGGGCGGGGCAGAGACGGCGAGGGGCGTGAAGGAACCCGCCGGTCAGGCGGTTCGCGGTGTCACGATGGGCGCCGTCGAGGGCCGATCCGGCCGTTCGACGCGCCTGCCCCGGGCCACGGCGGTGCGCTGCCGCGCGCCGTGGTTCGCCGTGCCGCCGAGGTGCCGTGATGCCGGGTGCCGGGGCACGCGGAATCCGGACGCGGCCGGCCGGGAATCCGGCCGTCAGGCCGGGGAAACCGGGACGTCGCCCGGCCCGCCGCTCGGCCCGGCGGCCGCGGTACGGGATCCGGTGGGACGCGCCGGGGAGGCGGCGGCGGTCGGCGCCGGAGCGGCACAGACCGCACCGGGGGCGTCCACACGGTGCCCGGAGCCGTTGACGGCGTCGTCGGAGGTGGACGCGGCCGACGAGGGGCCGACGGGTGCGGACGGCGCTTCGCGGTCCGCGGTGTCGTAGGTCAACTGCCGGGTGAGGAGGGCAGGTTGTGCGGGCTCGACGCGCCGAGGGCCGTCGAAGACGGCAACCGGCAGCTCCGTGGCCGTGTCCTGGCCGACGCCGGACGCCTCGGGGGTTGCGGCCCCGGTCGGCGTCTCCGGAGCAGGGACCGGCTCGGTGGAGCGGGCAGCCGCACCGTCGCGGACACCGCCCGATGCGCCCTCCGTCGGACGCAGGCTCGGCAGGTCGCCGACCAGCGCGTCGGTCGAGGGCGGGAGCAGCGAGACCGCTTCGAGGCCCAAGTCGCCGAGTGCCGTGGAGACTTCCCGGCCGACTCCGCTCGCCGCGGGGGATCCGACGACCGTCGGCGGTTCCCCGGGAGAAACAGCGAGAGCGGGGGGAGTGGCGAGCGCAGTCACACGCTTCGGCACCGACCCGGGCGTCGCGGCGGCGGTCGCGCCCGCTCCGACCGCTTTGGCGGACGTCGGGGACGTGACAGCCGAGACAACCCCGGCGGGCGAGACCGGCGTGTGCGCCGACGCGGTGGCCGCGTTCGACCGTTCGCTCGACATCGCACTCGTCCCGGGCCCGGCCGGTGCCTGCGCCGGATCCGTTCCCGGCTTGGCCGGCGCGGACTTCGCAACCGCATCACCCGCGACAGGCTGCCCCGTCGTGGTCGGCACGCCTGGCACGGCTTCCGCCGCCTGCGCCCGATCCGACACCACCCAGCCGCACAGCACGATCCCGGCGGCGAACAACCCCGCCAGCACCACCCGCCGCACCGCCGGCGTGCTCGCAAGCACGCGGCAGGGCACAGCAAGGACAGTACGCAGCAAAGGAGATGGCCTCTTCCGGACGCGACGGTGAGCGGGCGTTCGTGGCGGTGACGCGAGGATGCCACGGTCGGCGGGGGTGCCCGCAACCCCGGCATCCGGATCCCGAAGCCCGGACCGCCGTGCCGCGCCCCCGGGTCAGGGCCGGAAAACCCGCTCACCGCGGCAGGCAACGCGCGTCGCCGCGCCGACCGGAAAGAGAGCCAGATTGCGCGAACCCGTAACCTCCGCCCCCACGAGCGCTCGCCGAAGAGCGCCGAAATCTACAATCCCGAGCGCGGCCCGCCTCGCGACCATCGAGGCATGAGCACACAGCTGCACCCCAAACTCCTGGTCGCCGACGCCGACAAGGCGATCGCCTTCTACACGCAGGCGCTCGGCGCCACGCTCAACCATCGCGCCGCCGAGGACGACGGCGTCGTGAACCACGCGGAACTCGCCGTCGACTCCATCGTCTTCGCTCTGGCGGAGAAGGTGCCGGAGTGGGGGTGGGTCGATCCCGGAGCCTTGGGCGGCTCGCCTGTCCTCCTCATGCTGACCGTGCCCGACCCCGACGCCACGGCGGAACGCATGGTGCGGCACGGGGCCGAACTGGTGATCCCGGTCGAGGACCGCCCCTACGGCATGCGGCAGGGGCGGGTGAAGGACCCGTTCGGCCACCTGTGGGTCATCAGCGGAGAACTCGGCTGGCAGGACCGCCCGACACCCGATACCCGACACCCGACACCCGACACCCGACCCCTGACATGCGACCCGACACGCCGCCCGCTCAAGCCGCTGCCGGGCGTCGCCCCCGCCGTACCGTGAACGCATGAGCGCAGGTGCGACATCCGGGCCGACCCGTCGCGGAGTGCTGCTGGGCGTGGCCGGGTTGGTGTGCGCGGGCGGATGCAGCAGCGGTGGCTCGGCGAAGGCGCCCGCGTCCAGTGCGGCCCAGACTCCCGCATCCGGCGGCGCGCCGAGTGCGACGTCCGCCGCGCCCACCGCAGCCAAGCTCCCCGCCACCACCCCCTGGGTCCCCGGCCCCGGCGAGGTCAGTCCGCAGGTGAAGGCCCGTGCCGTCGCCGTGGTGGAGACGCTGGGGGCGTGGCCGCCCGGCGGTGGCGGTCAGGCCGCCGCGCAGGCGCGGGCCGCGGCGCTGGGGGTGTCCGCGGCGGTGGCCGACGAGGCGGGGCCGCTGGTGCCGCAGGCGGACGCGGCCGCGTTGCAGGTGATCTATGCGCAGTACGGCGGCATCCTCGACACCTCCGCGAGTGTGCTGATCCCGTGCCGCCAGTGGACGCAGGACGCGCAGGGCACGGTGACCGAAGGCGGTACGACCGTCGACGTGCGTCTCGCCGCCGGTGCCGACCCGTCCGCGCCGTGGGCGGTCACCGAGCTGCGTCCGGCCGATCCGGGGCCGCCCGCGGCGGCGCTGTCGGCGGTGGTGACACGGGTGCTCGCCGAGCCGCGGATCGACTTGCCGCCCGCGGCGGCCGCGGACTTCCGGTCCGGGCAGGTGCACGATTCGGTGGCGGACGCGCTGCTCGCGTTGGCGGGCACGTACGAGATCAAAGTGAGTGTCGTGCGCTCCGGGCACCCGATCGACGTGTTCGGGACGACGCGGCCCAGCGACCATCCGCTCGGCCGGGCCGTCGACGTGTGGAGCATCGACGGGCATCCGGTCGTGGCCCCGTCGACGCCGCGCGCGCTCGTCGAAGGGTTTATGCGGGCGGCGGCCGCGGCGGGTTCGTACAACGTCGGCGGGCCCTACCAATTGAGCGGCGGCGGGGCGTCGAACCAGTTCTTCACCGACCAGACGCACCACGACCACGTGCACATGGGCTTCCGGACGTGAGGACGGCCCGGGTCCGCGTCGCACGCGACGCGGACCCGGGCCGGGAAACGCCGGAACGACCGGGAACTACACCGTCCCGAACGGCAGATAGTCCGTCTCGTACCCGAAGTAGTGCGGTCCGGCGAGGGCCAGGCCGCCCGGGCTGGTCCAGCGCGGATCGCATGGGGCGGCGATGACTCTGATCCGCAGGCTCGCCCAGGAGACGGACGGCCCGGTGGCGGCGCACGACGCGGCGGGGCTCGACCGCATGCTGCTGGAGTGGCAGACGTCCGAGGCCGCGCGCGAAGCCGTCGGCGAACTCCCGGCCGGTGTACCCGCGTTGGGCCCGGACCGGGCGGAGCCGCTGCTGCGCACGGTGCAGGCGTACCTCCACCACAACAACTCGCCCGCGCGGGCCGCGGAAGTGCTGCACTTGCACCGCAACGCGGTGGGATCCCGCATCCGCCGCTTCGTCGAGCCGACCGGAGCCGACCTCAACGACCCGGAGCAGCGGCCTCCGCGCCGGCTGGCCGCTGCCGGTTTCTGCAGACCCGCGCCCGAGGCGGCCGGCGGATTTGGATGTCGCCCAAATTCTTGATCGATCGTTAGAGATGTGCGTAGAGTTCTTCTCGAATCATCGTTACAGAAGTGGGGATTGCAGATGGTTGCCGTGGGACTGTTCATCCGCGTCGAGGTCAAGCCGGACAAGGTGTCGGAGTTCGAGGCCAAGCTGAAGACGGTGGTGGACATCGTGCGCGCCGAGGGGCTGGCGGCAGCGTGGTTTGGCCTGCGCACGGGACCGACGTCGTTCGCCATCTTCGATGTCTTTGCGAACGACGAAGACCGCCAGGCGCACCTTGCGGCGAACTTCGAAGCGCTGCGCTCGATTGGCGCCGAACTCTTCGTCGGGGAACCCGTCGTCGACCACATCGACGTCAGCGCTGCCATGCTCCGCGGTGAGTGACCGCGACGAACGATGGCCTGCTGCCGGCGCAGCCCGGCGCCGGCAGCACATCACCCCGTCAAGCCGACATTCAGGAGATCGTCATGGAGACGGCGCGCGTCAACGACACCGAGATCGCGTACGAGGTCATCGGACACGGCGAACCGCTTCTACTCATCCATGGTTCCAATCTCGCCACGGGCCTGGTGCCGATCGCTGGGGCGCTTGCGGACAAAGAGCCACCGCTGCAGCTCGTGCGCTACCACCGGCGCGGCATGGGGGGCAGTGGTGGCCGCACGTGGCCGATCCCGGTGCGGCAGCAGGCTGCGGACGCGATCGGTCTCCTCGATGCCCTCGGTCTCCCGTCAGCGCACGTTCTCGGCTACTCGTACGGCGGCGTGATCGCACTCGAGACGGCGTTGTCGTCGCCCACCCGCGTGCGGAGCCTGACACTCCTCGAGCCGATCCTGGCCCAAGTTCCGAGCGGCCCCGGATTCCTGGCCGGTATGGACCCGATCGTCAGCCTCTACGACGCCGGCGACATGGAAGGTGCTGTCACCGCGACATTCGCCGGCATGGGAGGCCACAGGTGGCCGGACCTGGTCGCCGCCACCGGGCCCGGCGCTCTCGAACGTGCGGTCCGCGACACGGAACTCTTCTACCGGGACGAGTTTCCCGTCCTCAAGGCGTGGCGGCTGGACGCCGCTCGGGCCGCCGCGGTGAAGAGCCCTGTCCTGTCCGTGATGGGCACCCGGAGCGGCCCCTTCTTCGACGAAGGTCGCCAACTCCTCCACAGGCATTTCCCTCAGTGCGTCGACGTAGACATTGCCGACGCCAACCATCTTCTGAACCTTCAGACACCCGAGCCGATTGCCGCGGCTATTGCGGACTTCCTCCGGCAGTCCGTGCACGTGGAGCGATAGGCCTGATCGGGCCGCCAACGGCCGCTGGTGTTGTCTCATCCTTGCAACCACCGGCGCTTCGTCAGCCGCTCGGCCACGCGCGCATCGCCGCGTCGGCAATGTGCTGGAGGTCGTCCTTTCCGGCGCCGTCGCGTGCCTGCGCGGACATCCCCTGGAGCACGGCGGCATAGAAAGTGGCGAGGGCATGGGCGTCGGTGTCGGCCGTGAGTTTCCCGGCTTGGATGGCGTCGGCGAACTTCGCTTCCAGTGCGCGGAGTCCGCCCGTACGGAGTTCGCGAAGGCGGGCGGCGACCCCGGCGGACTGAGGTGAGCAGTTGGTCGTGGCGGAGATCAGAAGGCAGCCGCGTGGGTGTTCTGGGCTCGTGTAGGCAGCCGACGCCTCACGGAGAAGGCGCTCGACGGTTCTCCGGGCCTGCGATTCCTCGGCCAGGGCCCGCGCGACGAACGCGCCGTAGGTGGCCAGGTAGCGGTCAACAGCTTCGAGGAACAGCGTCTGCTTGTCGCCGAAGGCTGCGTAGAGGCTGGGTGCTCCGATACCCAAAGTGGTGGTGAGGAGGGAGACCGAAGTTGCGTCGTAGCCATGTTCCCAAAACACCACAACCGCGCTGTCAAGTGCGTCGATGCGATCGAAGGATCTCGGGCGTCCGGTTCTCATGCGCACATTCTAGAGCGATCGTTAGGGATATGTGTCGGCTTACTTCTCGAACGATCGATGCAAAATTGTGGGGCGCCGACGCCCTCCCGTCCGATCCGGACGGTACCCGAACTGCACACCAAGCTCGACCATCGCAAGGGGCAGGCAAGCCGGTCCCGCGGCGGGCCGGCGACCAAAGTCCACCTCGCCGCCGACGGCCGTTGCCGCCCGCTCGCGTTCGTCGTCAAGGCCGGACAGGCGGGCGACAGCACGTCGTTCGAGGCGGTCATGGCCGAGATCCGCGTCCCCGCCATCCACATCTGGGCCGCACGATGATCCACAAGAAAGACCCCTATAGGGCGAGCCCACCCCGGCCGCCGCGACTCCGGGTCGTGCGCGGCGGCCGGGCCGGGTGGTCCCGCGGCCGGGGCGGTGCGGGACCGGTGCGGCCCGCCCGTGACGGCGGGACCGCGGGGACGCCCCCGAGGGGGCGGCGGTTCAGCCCACGAGGCGTTGGCGCAGCTTCGCGAGGGTCTGCACGTCGAGGCCGAGGCCGTCGAGCAGGTAGCGGCCGAACGAGCCGTACTCGGCGGTGGCTTCGGCGCGGGCCGCGTTGATGTAGGACTGGTCGACGGTCAGCAGCGGGTCGAGCAGTTCCGGGTGCTGCATGAGCCCGCCCGCCAGCAGCTGCTGTTTGAGGGCGTCGTTGCCGGCCTTGAGGTTCTGGTTGCTCAGCAGATAGTCCCCGTCCACGGTCGTCTGCGGTACGCCGACGGCGGTCAGCAGGATCGCGGTCATCCAGCCGGTACGGTCCTTGCCCGCCGAGCAGTGGTACAGCGACACCGTGCCGTTCGCGATCCCCCTTGCGGTGGCTGCGAATTGCGCCCGGGTCGCGGGATCGGACACGAACGTCCGGTACATGGTGAGCATCAACTGCGCGGCCTTGCCGTCACCGAGCATGGCCTGCTGCTGCACCGGGTCGCGCGAGTTCACGACCGCGTACAGCGTCTGGAGGTAACCGCCGTCCGAGATGGGCAGGTTGGTGTCCGGCACGCCGGCCGGGACCTTGTCCGGCCCGTTCGCGCCGATCTCCGCGGAGGTGCGGAAGTCGACGATGCCGGACAGCCGCAGGCTCTGCATCTTGGTGATGCCGGCCGCCGTCACCTTGTTCAGTGCCTCGGAGCGGTAGACGACGCCGGTGCGGACGGTCGCGCCGTCGTAAGTGCGGTAGCCGCCGATGTCGCGGAAGTTGGCGGTCCCGTCCACCGGTATCAGCCGGGTGGCCGCGGCCGCCTGCACGCCGGCCGGGGTCATCGGGGTTGCGGCCTGGGCGCCGCCGGCGGCGGTGCCGGTGGCGAGGACGAGCGCGGCAAGTCCTAGCGCGGCGGCGCTGTGGGCTTTGCGGATGCGCAACAGAGGGTCCCTTTCTGTCGTATCCGCTCCAGATGTCTCCATCTCCGGGGGGAGCAGAAGGCGGGTGATCCGGACGCGACCGCGACCATACGCAAGCGCATGGTCGCAGTGCGAGGCTCACCATACGCGTGCGTATGGAACGGAGGAAGGGGCTTGCGGTTCCGGTTCCGCGGCCCCCGGACGCCGGACATGCCGCCCCGCGCGATCGGGAGGACCCTGGAAGCACACGGGTACACGGGGGCGGATTTCGCGCGGAGCGAGGTGGACCGCATGCGCAACTTGGCCGCACTCCTGTCCGACCTGCCGGAGACCCGGGGCGAGCCGCCGTGGCCCGGGCACGAGTACGTGCGGGGCTGGGGCGTCTTCGCGTTGCCGTTCGACTCCGGGCACGTCCTCGCGCTGCGCGTCTTCCCGGACAACTCGTTCGCGCCGTATCGCTCGCTGTGGCACCGCGACCCGGGCGGCCGCTGGTCGATCCACGTCGACGGCCCGCGGGTCGACGCCGCATGCCCCCGCTACTACGGGCCCGCGTGCGACCACGTCGGGCACGCGAAGATCACCCTCGCCTGGGCGGGACCGGCCACGCTGCGGGTGACCGCCGACAACCCGGCCCTGGACTGGACGTTGACCGCGCACTCCACCTTCGCCCTCGACGTCCTCAACGCCGTCGGCGGCCTGCTGCCGGCCGCGTCGTGGAAACCGCCCGCACTGGTGCGGATGCGCGAACGCATGGCCCGCGAACTGGGTTTGGGATACGTCGAGTTCTCCGGCCCGATGCCGAGCGGGCACACCGGGACGCTGATGCCGCAGCGCATGTACTTCGTCGACGAGGCCTCGGCCGTCCTCGACGGTGTCGACCTCGGACGCCCCGTGCGGGTGTCGCCGAACCCGTACATCGGCGCCGTCCCGCTCCCGGCCCGCGGCGTCCTCGCCATCGGGCAGGCAGCGTGGGAGATCCGCGACCCCGCGGAGTACGAGCGCACCCGGCGCGACACCGCAGCCGCGGTCCCGCCTACTCGTTGACCAGGGCGGCGTCGCCGCGCGGCGGTTCGGCCGACGATGCCGTTTCGGGCCCCCGACTTTAAAGGTTGCGCAAACACTGAAGTATCATGGCGGCCCGGGTTGTCGTCCTCGGAACCTCGGAGGTTGGCCATGGTGAGCGATACCGCGCGGCAAGTCCTCGACGCGTGGTCGGCGGGGTGCCCCGTGCCCGCGGAACGCGGCGTCCGGCGGGACTACTGCCCGGTCGAGACCTACGACGACGACGGCGCCCCGTGGCCCGGCGTCGTCACCGGCTGGTCGACCCTCTCCGACGGCGTCGAGCTGTGCCGCCTGCGCCTGGCCCGCGCCGGCGCCCCGCGCTGGGTCGTCTACCACCCCGACCGCATCGAGGTCCTGGTCCGCGGCGGAACCTGACGGCTTCGGTCCGTCGTTCGACCGAAACGATTCGGCACGGGCGGTGTTGGCTGGGCCGAACGGGCGGGGAAGCCGGCTTTCCGTTGGGCCAAGCAGGCGGCCGCGCACCCGGGGAACGCGCGAGGCCCCGCCGCCGCCACGGACACGACCGCGGCCGCAGCAAGCCGGACGGACCGGGTTGCCCGGAACACCGCAAACCGCGGCGAGCCCGCCGGATCCCGGCTCCCCGGCCTCGCCGATGGCAGGATCGCCGCATGGCTCATCTCGGACTGGTGGCTCTGGTCGTGCGCGACTACGACGAGGCCATCGCCTTCTACGTCGACGCGCTCGGGTTCGATCTGGTCGAGGACACGCCGCGGGGTGACGGCACCCGCTGGGTCGTCGTCGCGCCGCCCGGCGCGGTCGAGACGCGGATGCTGCTGGCGCGGGCAGCCGACGACGGCCAAACCGCGCGCGTCGGCGACCAGACCGGCGGGCGCGTCGGGTGGTTCCTGAACACCGACGCGTTCGAGCGGGACTACGCGCGCATGCGGGCCGCCGGGGTCGTCTTCGAGGAGGAGCCGCGCCGCGAGCCGTACGGCACGGTCGCCGTGTTCCGCGACCTGTACGGCAACCGCTGGGACCTGATCGAGCCGAAGACCGGCGCCTGACCCCGTACCGCCCGGAGCCCCGCCGCCGATCCGGCGCGCGGGGCTCCGCCGGGTCCGGGCGCCGGATCGGCGGTGTCGGCGCGACTCCGTAGCGTGGTGGAAAAGAATTTCCCTCGCGACCGATGAGAAACGATTCTGCGGAGAGTCCAAAGCCAGAGAGACCCCACCGGAACGCGACCGTGAAAGGCGAAACGACGATGACCACCCATCCCCCCGGCCTGGCGATCGAGACGCAGGGGCTGGTCAAAGTCTTCGGCGCGAACCGCGCCGTCGACGGCATCGACCTGCGCGTCCCGGCCGGCACCGTCTACGGGGTCCTCGGCCCCAACGGCGCCGGCAAGACCACCACCGTGAAGATGCTGGCCACGCTGCTGCGCCCGGACGACGGCGACGCGTACGTGTTCGGCAAGTCCGTCCGGCGCGAACCCGACGCGGTGCGCAGCCGGGTCAGCCTCACCGGCCAGTACGCCTCCGTCGACGAAGACCTCACCGGCACCGAGAACCTCGTGCTGCTCGGCCGCCTCCTCGGCCACCCCAAGCGGGTCGCCCGGGCTCGCGCCGCCGAGCTGCTGGACGTCTTCGGCCTGACCCCGGCCGCGGACCGGCAGGTCAAGACCTACTCGGGCGGCATGCGGCGGCGCATCGACATCGCCGCGAGCATCCTCAACACGCCCGACCTGCTGTTCCTGGACGAGCCGACCACCGGCCTCGACCCGCGCAGCCGCAACCAGGTGTGGGACATCGTCCGCGCCGTCGTCGCGCAGGGCACCACCGTCCTGCTGACCACCCAGTACCTCGAGGAAGCCGACCGGCTGGCGTCCCGGATCGCGGTCATCGACCACGGCCGGGTGATCGCCGAGGGCACGCCGGGCGAACTCAAGTCGTCGGTCGGCGCCGGGGCGATCCAGGTCCGGCTGCACGACGCGGACCGGCGGCCGGAGGCGGCCGGTGTGCTGCGGCGGGTGCTCGGCTCGGACGTCCGGCTGGAGTCCGACCCGGTCGCGCTCACCGCGGCGATTCCCGGGCACGGCACCGACCTCGGCGCGGCGGAGGACGCCGCGCGGGCGCTCGCCGAACTGGCCCGGGCCGGGATCGTGGTGGCGGACTTCTCGCTCGGCCAGCCGAGCCTGGACGAGGTGTTCCTGGCCCTCACGGAGGCCTCGGGGGACGTCGGCGGAGCGCCCGTCGGCGGGGCCGGCATCGCGGATGAGGCCGCGGCAGACGACGACCCGCGTATCGGCGACCTCGTGAAGGAGAACCGCGCATGACCACCGCCGTTTCCACTCCCGCGGCCAAGGACGCCGACCTGGACGCTCCGGCGCCGGTGGTGGCCGACGACCTCGCCCGGGTGTTCGCCGCCCGCGAGCGCCCGGCGCGGCCGGGGGCGCTGTCCGCGTCCGTGACGTTCGGCTGGCGCGCGATGCTCAAGATCAAGCACGTGCCCGAGCAGCTGTTCGACGTGACGGCGTTCCCGATCATGATGACGCTGATGTTCACGTACCTGTTCGGCGGTGCGCTGGCCGGATCGACCAGTGAATACCTGCAGTTCGTGCTGCCCGGCATCATGGTGCAGAGCATCGTCATGATCACCATGTACACGGGTGTGTCGCTCAACAACGACATCGAGCGCGGCGTGTTCGACCGGATCCGCACCCTGCCGGTGTGGCGGCCGGCCGCCCTGGTCGGGATGATCCTCGGCGACCTGCTGCGCTACGTGCTCGCCTCGACGGTCATCATGACCGTCGGCCTGATCCTCGGCTTCCGCCCGGACGGCGGGGTGCTCGGCGTCCTCGCCGGGATCGCGCTGCTGGTCGTCTTCTCGTTCGCGTTCTCGTGGATCTGGACGATGTTCGGCCTGCTGCTGCGCAGCGAGAAGTCGGTCATGGGCGTCAGCATGATGGTGCTGTTCCCGCTGACCTTCCTCAGCAACGTGTTCGTCGAACCGCACACCATGCCGGGCTGGCTGCAGGCGTTCGTGAAGGTCAACCCGGTCACGCATCTGGTCTCCGCGGTCCGCGACCTGATGGCGGGGGACTGGGGCACGTCGGAGACGGGCTGGGTGCTGCTCTTCTCGGTGGCGTTCGTGGCCGTGTTCGGGACCCTGACCATGCGGCTGTACAACCGCAAGTAGGCCGTGTCCGGTGGGCCGTCGCCGCCCCGTAAGGTGGCCGACGGCCGACCGGACGCAACAGGGGAGTGCACGTGGGTGGCGGCGCGATTGTCGCGGGTCTGGCGGTCCTGGCCGCGCTGGCCGGGGTGCACTGGTACGTGTGGCGGCGGATGGTCGCCGACACGACACGCGGGCCCGGCCCGGTCCGGCGGATCGGCGCCGTCGTGGTGGCGGTGCTGCCGCTGACCAGCCTCGGCGCGGTCGTATCGACGTGGGCGGACGCTCCGTTCGTCCTGCAGCAGGTGCTGGCTTGGCCGGGCTATCTGTGGATGGCCACGCTGCTGTACCTCGTGCTGGCGTTGGTGGTCGGCGAAGCGGTGCGGTGGGTCGCGCTGCGCGGGACACCCGCGCAGCGCGCGGGGGAGGAGCGGGTGAGCGGCGTCGCAGTGCCCGTTGCCGCCGCGGTCCCCGCGGCGGAACCGGCGCCGCACAACACGGCGGAGGCCCCGGTCCCGGCTTCGGCGGCGCCGCCCGCCGAGCCGCCTTCGGAGCTGCCGGCGGAGCCCCCGACGCCCGATCCCGCCCTGCCGCGCCGCCTCTTCGTCGCCCGGGCCGTCGCCGCCGGAGCCGCGGTCGCCGCCGCCGGGACCGTCGGCTACGGGGCGTACGGGGTCTTCCGCGGTCCGCAGACCAAGCACCTCACCATTCCGCTCGCGAAACTGCCGCGCTCCGCCCACGGGTTCCGCATCGCCGTGGTCAGCGACATCCACCTCGGCCCGATCCTCGGCAAGGCCCACGCACAGCGCGTCGTCGACGCGGTGAACCGCACCAACCCCGACCTCATCACCATCGTCGGCGACCTGGTGGACGGTTCGGTGGCCAACCTCGGCCGCGCCGCCGAGCCGCTGCGCGAGCTGCGGGCGCGCCACGGCGCGTACTTCGTCACCGGTAACCACGAGTACTTCTCGGGTGCGGCCGCGTGGGTGGACCACGTGCGCGAGCTGGGCATCCACCCGCTGGAGAACGCCCGCGTCGAGATGCCCGGCTTCGACCTCGCCGGCGTGAACGACTTCGCGGGCGAATCCGAGCACCACGGGCCGGATTTCGCCCGTGCGCTCGGCGACCGGGACCGGTCGCGCACGTCCGTGCTGCTCGCCCACCAGCCCGTGGCGATCCACGACGCGGTGAAGTTCGGCGTGGACCTCCAGCTTTCCGGGCACACGCACGGCGGCCAACTGTGGCCGGGCAACTACATCGCCGAACTGTCCAACCCCACCGTCGCCGGGCTCGAACGCTACGGCGACACCCAGCTGTACGTCACCCGCGGCGCCGGGGCCTGGGGGCCGCCGGTCCGGGTGGGTGCGCCTTCCGACATCACCGTCGTGGAGCTGGCCGCCAAACAGGCCTGAACTCGCCCCGCTCCCACCCTTGTCCGCCCCCTGTCCGCCCCCTGTCCGCCCCCGACTTCGGGCGCCCCGGCGCACGCCACCCCGTCCCCCGGCGCGCGCCATCATTCCGTTCACTCGTTCGAGTGGCTTGCCGGAGTGCGGGCCGTTGCCGGGCGGACGGGCCGCGAAGCTCGCTGTGGTGGGCCTCGGCGGACGTCCGCCAGGCGATCGGCGGATGTGCTGCGGGCCCGCCCTGCATCCCGTCAACGCAGGTGATTCCCGGGGGAGTTGGCACCGATTAGCGCCGTTCGTGAAGATCGGCGGGACCGCCTCGCTCCGGCGCCGTCCCGCCCGCCCGAAGGGCTCATCGGCTGCTGGACGATCGGCCTGGCGATCATCGTCGCGGTCGTCTTGTCCTGGTATTCGAGCCGGGTGTGACCGGCTCGATTCGGCCGATCGATCTTCGGCCCGATCTGGCCTTACAGTGTGCGCGGGGTACCGGAGACGGCGCGGCCGTCCGGCTGTGAGGGGGGCTTGTGCACGCCATCCGTGCATTGGCAATCGATTTCAGCGGCACATTGGCCCGGCCCGGGCCGAACCCGGACGGAGCGTGCGTGGCCGACGCGTTGCGCGACCGGCTGGGGCTCGACGTGCCCGACGATTTCGCCGCCGTGTTCGATTCCGTGCACGCGGAGATCCGGCAGACCGACCGGGACGCGCGGGTGCACACGATGTTCTCGGCCGTGATCGCCCGCGCGGCGCTGCGGTGCGGTGCGGACGTCCCCGACGCGGCCGAGGCCGCCGAGGCGGTGTTCGCTTCGCTGCCGGATGCCGCGGTCGACGCCGACGCGGCGTCCACGGTAAGGGCGTTGCACCGGCAGGGCTGGCGCTGCGTGCTGGCCTGCAACACCGAGCGCTCGGCCGCCGCCCGGCTGCGGACGCTCGCCGAGGCGGGAATCGCGGACTGCTTCGCGTCCGCGGTGCTGTCCAGTGAGATCGGGTTCCGCAAGCCGCATCCGGAGTTCTACGCGGTGGTGGCCCGCGCATGCGCGGTGCCCGCCGACCAGATCCTGTTCGTCGGGGACAACCTGTCGAAGGACGTCCTCGGCCCGCGCGCCTACGGGATGCACACCGTGCACGTCACCCGCGACGGCGTCCGCGGGGTCGACGGCCCCCCGGCCGACGACGGCCGCGGCGACGGCTCCGCGTGCGGCGTGCTCGGCCACTTCGCGGAACTCCCCGGCTACTTGGCGGCGACGGTGGTCCTGCCCGGCTGAGCCGGGGTCTCGGGTGACGCCGTCAGCAAGCGGCCGGTCAGGGCTGCCAACGCGGCTGCGGCATCCGGGAGTCCGCTGAGGCCGGGGAAGGCGTTGATGTCGACGACGAGCGGGCCGGACGCGGTGGCGATGATGTCGACGCCGTAGACGTGCAGCCCGAACGCCGCACCGACGGCGCGCACGACGTCCAGCGAGGCGGCCGACGGGTCGGGCACGGGCACGGTGCGCTTCCCGGCCTGGGCGGCCTCGGCCGTGGGCGGCCGCCGCAGTCCCGCGAAGATCCGGTCCCCGACCGCCCAGAACTTGTGGTCCCAACCGTCGCCGTCCGCGAACGCCTGGGCGACGACCGGCTCGTCGGGCCACCCGGCGGTACGGAGCTCCGCGGCGGTGCCGACGGCGGGGAGCGGCTCGTCCTTGCGGCAGTGGCGGCTCTTGAGGATCAGGCGCCCGGGGACGGCGAGAGAGGCCGGGCCGGCGAAGGCGTGGGTGGGCGGGAACGGCACGCCGGCTTCCCGCGCGCGGGCCGCCATGGCCGCGCGGTCGACGCACAGCGCCGTCGCGTCGGCGGAGTTGCACACGACCGCGCCCGCCGCCTCGGCCCGGCGGGCGAGGCGGATCGCCTGGGGCGTCCGCGACTTCAGCAGGTAGAGGTCCGCGGACAGGTCGGGGTCCGGGACGTCCGGGTGCAGCGTCTCGACCGTGTGGCCGCGGGCGCGCACGGCGGCCGCGTAGGCGAGCATCGTCGTGTGGTCGGCCTGTTCGGAGACGATGCGTATCCGCGCGCTCATCCGACGTCCCGCACGGCGGTCCACGAGCGGCCTTGCCGCGGCACGGTGGGGCACTCGGCGAGTCGGAGTATGGTCCGGGCGACGCGGGGCACCGCGTCCGGGACCGCACGGAAGCTCGGGAAATCGTTGACGTCCACCACGACCCACCCGTCCGGGCCTTCCACCGCGTCCACCCCGAACAGGTCGAGGCTGAAGACCTCGCCGATGCGCGCGACGGTCTGCGCGAGTTCGTGCGGCACCGGGACCTCGCGGGCGCGGACCGGCTTCCCGGGATGGATCGGCGACGCGCGCACCGTCGCGTGGATCTCGCCGCCGAGGCTGTACACCTTGAAGTCCACGCCCGGGTTGGGGATGTACGACTGCACCAGCAGGAAGCCCTTGCCGCGCAACGCCGACTGCGCCGCCGCCAGGTCGCCCGGGGTGCGGACCAGGTGCACCCACTTGCCGGCGTGTCCGGCGACCGGCTTGACCACGAGTGGGTAGCGCTCCGCGGGTATCTGCGCGACGGCCTCCGGGGTGGCGGCGAACACCGTGTCCGGGACGGGCAGCGCACAGCGCCGGGCGACCGCGGCGGCGACCGCCTTGTCGCGCACGCTGCGCACCGCACGGGCGTCGTTGATCGTGGTGATGCCGCACGCGGCCGCCGCGTCGAGCAGCGTCAGGCCGGGGCCGTCCGTGACGGTCTTGAGGATCCACGCGTCGTGGCCGCGGCGGCGCAGGTCGTCGAGCGGGACGAGGTTCCGGGCGGGTTCGACGACGTCGACATGGTGGCCCCAGGCGGTGAGCTGCCGGATGAGGTGCCGGGGCAGGCCGTCGTGCCGGTACTTGTCTTCCAGCAGGAAGCACAACCTCACGCCGCCCCCCATCCGCGCCGCCAAGCGCTGCAGTTCCGCCGCTGTTCCGCTGTCCCGCTGTGGATCCGTGCCGATGCCGGAACAAGAATTCCATCCCGGGTCGGCGGCCCGGGACGGGGGGAGGGCGGTCCCGGTCCCGGTCAGGCAGCCGGTCCGCGTTCGTGTACCACGCGGCGTGGCCCCGCGAGCGGGCGGCAGGGGGAGGCGCGTCAGCGGATGTCGGCGCCGTAGACGCGCTCGACCGCCATCGCCATGAGGACGCGGCGGTCGGCGACCATGACCGTGCGGTACTCGTCCCAGTCCGGGTGCTCGCCGGCGGCCAGCCGGTAGTAGCGCACGAGTTCCTCGACTTCGGGGCTCCGCGGGCCGGTGCCGGGGCCGGTCAGCGTCACGGTCCCTTCGGCGGTCGCCCAGGTCAGGCCGTCCTTGCCGGTGACCTCCAGTGCGGCCCGCGGATCACGCCGCAGGTTCGCCGTCTTCGCGCGGCCCTCGGTCATCGACACGTACAGGGTCTCGGTGGCCCGGTCGTAGAACGGCATCACCGGCGACAACTGCGGCCGCCCGTCGGCTTTGATCGTGGCGAGCACGCCCAGGCGGCTCTCGGCCAGCAGGTCCCGAGGATCGAACGATGTCTCGGTCATACCGGGGGCAAGTCGAGCACGGCCGCACGGTATTCCCGAACGCGCGGTATTCCCGGCGGCACGCTGTTTGCGGCGGCGCGGTGCTTCCCCGCGCGTCGGAACGCCGGGCATGCCGGACGGGGCGGCGGCGGGCTGGGGCCGCCGCCGCCCCGTCCGGCGGAATGCGGCAGCGTCAGTGGCTGCGACGCATGCGGCGGTAGAGCAGGCCGCCGCCGAGGAGGAGCGCGGCGCCGCCCCCGGCCACCGGGAGCATCGACGAACTGCCGGTCTCCGCCAGGTGCGGGCCCTTGGCCGGAGCCCCGGTGGCGGGCGGCGTCGTCGGGTGGCTCGCCGTCGGCGACACGCTGGTCGGCGGTGCCGTCGGAGGCTGCGTGGTCGGCGGAGGCGTCCGCGGCTTCGGCGTGTGCGTGGGGGCTTCCGCGGGCGCGCCGTTGGCGCAGCTGTTGCCGAACGCCGGGTTCAGCACGCCCACCACACTGACGCTGTTGCCGCAGATGTTCACCGGTGCGTTGATCGGCACCGACACCGCATTGCCCGAACCCACCCCGGACGAGTTCGACGCGGCACCGTCGGCGCCGCTGTCCGCGAAGGCCACCCCGCCGGCCGCGCCGAACGCGCCGGTCGCCGCAAGCGCGACCAGCAGCCCCTTCTTCGCAAGCTGTTGCATGGAGTTCTACGCCCGTCCCTTCGTGTGCGTGCGGGACGTGGTTCCCGCGTAAGCACTAACGCCGCAGGACGGGTTAAGTCACTCGAATCCGCAGTTTCACCGAGGAGTTGGGGCATAAAAGATGTTCGTCACACTGCGCGCCGGGTATTTCCCACCGCGTGCAAGGCCCCTGGGCGCCGTCCGGCCAGGCGGTCGAGCGCTGCCGCCGACGCGTCGTCGGCGGGCAAGTACACGGTGAGTTGCTGGTCGTCGTCCGCCGGCAGGTCGAGCGTCTCATAGGAGAGACGCAACTCGGCCGCTTCCGGATGCACGAGTCGCACGATTCCGTTCGACCGCGGCAATCCCGGCACGCGGGCGACGCGTTCCGCGAACTCCGCGCCGCACAGCAGCGTCAGCTCGTCCATCAGCGCCGCCACCTGCGGATCGGCCTGGCCGGGGCCCTGCTTCAGCGCGGCCACCTGCTCGTCGGCGACCCGCTCCCAGTCCGGATACGCCTCGCGCGCCCGCGGGTCCGTGAACACGAACCGGGTGAGATTCGGGCGGCCGCCCTCCAGCAGCCCGATCGGCTCGGCGATCCGCGCGAACACGTCGGTGTGCGCGAGGACCTCGCCGAGCCGGTTCACCAGCACCGCCGGCGCGGGCTCCAGCCGGTCGAGCAGCGCCCGCACGGTCGGCCGCACGACCCGGTTCGGCCGCGGCCCGCCCTGGCAGGTGAACCCGGGCTCGGCGCCCTTGGCGAGCCGGTGCAGGTGCACGCGCTCGCCGGTGGTCAGCCGCAGCGCGTCCGCCAGTGCGGACAGCACCTGCGCCGACGGGTGCCGGTCGCGGCCCTGCTCCAGACGCGTCACGTACTCGACGCTGACCCCGGCCAGCGTGGCCAGTTCGGCGCGGCGCAGCCCGGGCGTCCGGCGGCGCGCCCCGGCGGGCAGCCCGACTTCGGCCGGCGTGACCGCTTCGCGGCGCAGGCGCAGGAACAGTCCCAGTTCGTTCTCGCTCACGGATCGAACGTAACACCGGGTCCGGCGCCCATCGTGGCCCCGGTACTACCACCCTTCACGCGGTCTCCCTCGGCCTTCCGGAGCCCGGCAATCTGGTGATCGCCGCCAGGGGGCGGCAGCCACCGGAATTCTCGTAGGGAGTACACCCATGTCCCGTGAAACCCAGCCCAAGCTCAAGCTCGCCGTCGTCACCGGCAGCGTCCGGGAGGGCCGGTTCGGCCCGGTCGTCGCCAGGTGGTTCCGCGAACAAGCGCTGCGGCACAACGAGTTCGAGATCGACACGATCGACCTCGCGGACTACGGCATCCCGCTCGAACTGCCGTCCGTACCTCCGGCGATGCAGCCGGACATGACGCGCCCGGACGGCATGGCGGAGCTGACCCGGCGCCTGGCCGACGCGGACGCGTACGTCATCGTGACGCCGGACTACAACCGCAGCTTCCCCGCCGCGCTCAAGGCCGCGATCGACTGGCACTTCACCGAATGGCAGGCCAAGCCGATCGCGTTCGTCGGCTACAGCGGTGCGAGCGGCGGCCTGCTGGCCATCGAGCAACTCCGCCAGGTCTTCAACGAACTGCACGCGCACACCGTCCGCGAGTACGTGTCGTTCCCGCGCTACTACCTGCTCTTCGGCCAGGACGGCGCCCTGCTGGAGCCCGCCGAGCACGAGGCTTCCGCGAAGACCATGCTCGACCAATTGCTGTGGTGGGGGACCGTCCTCCGCGACGGCCGGAACGCCCTCCCGTACGGTGCGGCGCGGTAGGCGCGTTGCCGACGTAGGGTCGGGCCATGAGCGATGCCGTGGCATTGACCGCGATCTTCGGGGGAATTGCCGCATTCCTGGTGGGGTGTGCGGCATTGGCGCGGCATGTCCGCGGCCGCGGGCCGCAAGGCAGCGCGGCCCGGGCGGCGCTGGCCTCGTGGGAGGAGGCCTACCGGATCACGTCGCGCGAGGCGTATGTGGAGGTCCAGGAGCAGTCGCGGCGCAAGCTGCCGATGCTGTCGCCGGACCGGCATTGGCCGCCGCTCGCCCTGGCCGGGGAGGCCCGGCGGACGGCCGCCGTCCGTCCGCGGGCGCGGCGCGGGCGGTGGGGGATCAGGCTTCGTCGAACCAGGCGAACGCGCTGATCCGCCAGCCGTCCGGGGTGCGGACGTACTGGATCGTCTTGGTGCCGCCGCCCTCGTAGGGCGTGCCGTCGAGCAGGCCCGACTTGCGGTACTCCAGGAACCGCGTGGCCAGATCGCCGACGACCTCGGTGCGCGCCGACGTCTCCCATTCGGAGAACACCACCAGCCGCCCTTCGGACAGCAGCTTCTCGCGCGGCCCGACGAACTCGTCGACGCTCAGCGCCGTGAACTCCGGGCGCGTGATGACGACTACGCCCTTCGGCAGCATCAGGCGGCGCACCCGGGCGACGTCGGCGGGCTTGCCGCCGCGGTTGTCGAACGCGCCGAAGAAGTCGGCGGTGAGGGCGTCGAGTGCGGCGATGTCCGGGGCGATGTCCGGGGCGGTGTCCGGGATCGTGCTGGGGGCGGCGTCCGGGTTGGAGCTCGGGTTGGAGTTCGGCATGCGGGCGACTCTAAGCCGTGTCCGGCCGCCGCGGCTCAGCCCGGGAGGAGGATCCCCGCCGTGGTCGCTTCGATCGTCCGGCTGATGGTCTTGTTGTAGGCGCCGCCGACGAGGCGTCGGCCCTGGTGCCGGAGGTAACGCCCGTAATGGGCATCGACCAGGACCGATTCGCCGATGGCGGCGAACCGGCGCGGGGGCATGCGTTCGGCGACGATGTGCCGCATCTCGTCGTCGGTGGCGGGCACGACGAGGAAGGCCGGTGCCAGGACTCCGGTTTGGAGGCCCAGTGGGAGTCCGGGTTTGTGCTTGGACGCATAGTGCAGCACGGCATGGGTGTACGCGGCCGTGTCCGCGTACTGCGGATGCGTCGCCTGTCCGATGGCGGTGAAGACGTGCATGGACGTCAACGTCGGCCAGTGCATGACCCGCTTGTGGCCCATGTAGGTGGGCGTCGGGCCTATCTGCACCTGCTGGACGGTGAACCCGGTCTCGTGCAGCCGGGCGGCCAGGTGGCCGACGGTCTCCTCGGGCGTCACGGCAACTCCTCGGCGTCGACGACGTGGCGGCGCCTCATGCTGCCGGCCCGGCGGGCCGCCGGCCTACCCGGCCTCGTCCTGGGTCCGACCGGCTACCAGAGTTCGTCGATGTACGCGTCGGTGCCCACGATCGTCGGAATGAACGGTGCGGCGAGTGCGACCGTCGCCAGCCCCGACGCGGTCAGTGCCTCGGCGAAGGCGGTGTAGCGGTCCCAGCAGTCCAGCGGATCGCTCTCGACGAAGTGCAGGTGCAGGCTGCGTCGTTCGTCGGCGGCCTGCGGACCCGGGACGAAGTCCGGCTTCGTCTCGTCGAGTTGCACGGTGTCCCAGGACGAGACCGAGGCGATCGGCGAGCTGGCCAGCCAGCCGGGCAGGTAGTCCTCGAACCACGCCTCCAACTGCTCGGCGCCGACGCCGGGTGCGCGCTCGACCCACAGGGCGACCATGCCCGCGTAGCGGCGGTCGAGGGCGAGTTCGACCGGCACCGGGTCGGGGTCGCGGTAGGCGCGCCAGATGTGGCGGTAGGCGCCGGTGTTGTAGTGCGTGCGGGGCCCGAAGCCGCGGTCGGCGGCGTACAGGGCGTGGACCTGCGGGGTCGCCCAGTCGAGCCAGTTGTCGTACTCGCCGTCGAGGATGTAGTAGACGCAGCCGTACGAGGCCTGGTCGCGGGTGAAACCGAGCGCGGGCTTGTCGGGGAGCCGGGCGTCCTTGTGCCGACGGGTGGCGACCCAACGGCTGCCGGCGACGGTGGACGCGCCGATCATGCAGCCCGCGTAGTAGTGGTCGCGCTCGTACCAGCGGTTGTACGCGAACTCGTGCCCGCGGTGCGGATCGGTCAGCACCCACAGCAGGGCGCCGACCCGGATCGGTTCGTCGGCTTGGCGGTACAGACGGCCGGGTTCGAAGGCGAGCGGGGCGGCATAGCGGTCTTCGGCGGGCACAGGGCCTCCTCGGTCCGGTGGCGGCGGTGCTCGGCGACGCTAGCTTGACGGGCTGTCGGGTTCAAGGTCGATCATTCGGATATTCGAATCTTCGGGACGGGATTTGGAACGATAGGTGATTCTGTGCCCCGGTCGCGGGAGAGGGGCGGCGCGATTGTGACCCACGCCGCAGCCGCGGCCGCGCAACGCCATCGGATGGTCAAGAGTTGCTGTCGTTCTGCCCCGGACTTCGTCGGAGGGGCGCGATCCGGCCGGGAGGAGGGAAAAACCGGGCGTACCGTCGGCGCGTGTCCGCGTACGACGTGCCCCCTTTCACCCCGGTCCGAGTCCTCACCGAGTGGACGTTCGACCCGCTGACCGCCGTCCTGGTGGTCGGCCTCGGCGTGGCGTACCTGGCCGGCGTGCGGAAACTGCGCGCCCGCGGGGAAGCCTGGCCGCGGACCCGCACGGTGCACTTCATCGGACTGGGACTGGGCACGTGGCCGTTGGCCACGATGTCGTGCCTTGGGGTGTACGGGGACGTGCTGTTCTGGGCGCGGGCGGTGCAGAACATGCTGCTGCTCATGGTCGTGCCGCTGTTCTTGGCGGAAGGCGCGCCGCTGACCCTGCTGCGCGCGTTCATGCCCGGATCGGCGGCGGCCCGGCTCGGCCGGATCCGCCGCGGCAAGGTCGCGGCGGCCCTGACGTTCCCGCTGCTGCCGTCGGCGGTGTTCGTGCTGACCCCGTTCGTGCTCTACCTGACGGGCTGGTACCCGGCGACGCTGCACGGCGGCCTTGCCCCGCACCTGACCCGGCTGCTGCTCGTGGCGATCGGGAGCGTGTACTTCTGGACGCGCGTGCAGGTCGACCCGGTGCCGCGCCGCTATCCCCACTTGGTGTCGATGTGGCTGACCTTCGCCGAGGTGATCTTCGACGGTGCACTCGGTCTGTACGTGATGCTCGGCCACCAGGAGATCGCCTGGGACCACTACCAGGCGGTCCGCCCGTGGGGCCCGTCGCCGCACCAGGACCAGGTCTGGGGCGGCGGCGCGCTGTGGTTCACCGGCGACCTGGCGGGGCTGCCGTTCCTGGCCATCCTGCTGGTCCGCATGGTCCGCGAAGACGAACGCCGCGCCCACCGCATCGACCGCGAACTCGACGCCCAAGCCGCCGCCCGCAAAGCGGAATCCGCCGCGGCCCGCGCGGAAGCGGGCTTGGCCCCCGCGGACCCGGCGAACGAGGGCCCGGAGATGATGCGCCCGTGGTGGGAGACGGACCCGCGCTTCGCGGGTCGCTACGGGCCGGTGTCGGAGGGGTGAGGGGGAGCCGGCGACGGGATCGTGCGCCGACCGGCCCGGTCGGCAGCGGGCCGCGTCCCGCTCCAGCCGTGCGGTGAGTTCGGGCGACGGGTTCAGCAGCACGGTGTTGAACGCACCCGGGCGCGGCGATGTCTGACCCGTCACCGCGCCGCCGCCCGGCTCCCGCGTCCTGCGCCGGCCGCCTCGCCCCACCCCGGCCGGCGGGCGGGCACGCCGACTTCGGCTCCCGCCGCGCACGCGCCCGGCCGTCGGCGCCGTCGCGGCGCGCTCCCGATGCGTCGGCCGAGCCCCACCGCGCCGCCCGTCCCACTCCCGCCCCCGTCGGCCCTACCGCCGCATCCCCGGCAGATCCACCTCCCCCTCGACGGTCTTCTCCGCGTCCGTCTCCCCTTCCTCGTCCAGGAAGCCGCCCGACTGGTGGTGCCACAGCTTGGCGTAGGTGCCGTCGTGGGCGAGGAGTTCCGTGTGGCTGCCCTGCTCGACGATGGTGCCCTGGTCGAGGACGACCAGGCGGTCCATGTTGGCGACCGTGCTGAGGCGGTGGGCGATGACGAAGGCGGTGCGGTCCTGCATCAGGTGCCACAGGGCATCCTGGACGAGGGTTTCGCTCTCCGAGTCGAGGGCGCTGGTCGCCTCGTCGAGCAGGAGGATCGGGGCGTCGCGGAGGATCGCCCGGGCCAGGGCCACGCGTTGGCGTTGGCCGCCGGAAAGCTTGACGCCGCGTTCGCCGACCAGGGTGTCGAAGCCCTCCGGCAGGGTGTCGGCGAACTCCGTGACGTGGGCCGCCTCGGCGGCCTGCCGGATCTCCTTCTCGGTGGCGTCGGGGCGGGCGAAGGCGATGTTCTCGCGCAGCGTCCGGTGGAACATCGCCGGGTCCTGCGGGACGTACGCGAACAGGCTCCGCAGGTCCGCCTGCCGCAGTGCGGTGATGTCCTGGCCGCCGATCAGGATCCGGCCCTGGTCCACGTCCATGAACCGGAGCAGCAGGCGGGTCAGCGTGCTCTTCCCGCCGCCGGAGCGCCCGACCAGGCCCAGCTTCGTGCCGCTCGGCACGTCGAGGTCCAGGCCGCGGAACAGCGGCGGCGCGCCCGCGTAGCCGAATGTCACGTCGCAGAACCGCACGTCCGCGCCGGTGTTGCGCAGCGGTTCCGGGGCCGGCGGGTCCACGACCGTGGGCGATTCCAGGAGCAGTTCGGTGAACTGCGCGGCCTCGGTCAGCGAGCTTTCCAGCCGCCGGTAGACCTGGTTGAAGTCGAACATGATGCGCGTCGCGTTGCCGAAGTACGTGAACGCCACGATCGTCCCCTGCACGCCGAGCCCCCCGGCCCACACGACCGCGACCAGCAGCCCGAGCGAGTTGGTGAGCACGGACATCGGCGCGATGATCGTGTCGATCCGCAGGTTGCTGTAGTCCCACGACCGCAGCGCGAGCCGACGGCTGTCCGCGACCCGCGAGCGGTGCTCGGCGGCTTCCTTCTCCTGCGCGCCGAACGCCCGGACGGTGTCCATGTTGGACAGGCTGTCCGCGACGTGTCCGGACACCAGGGCATACGCCGCCTCGCGCGCGTCGACCAGCTTCTGCCGGCGCCGGATCAGCGGCGCGACGACGAACCCGGTCAGGGCGATCATCCCGACGAGGACGACCACCAGGATCGGGTTGTAGATCCCCAGCACCACGGACGCGAAGACCAGCGGCACGATGTTCGCGACCACGGAGAACGACAGCGTGTCGATGAACTCCTCGTACCGCGACGCGAAGCCGAGCACCCGCTTGGTGAGCGAGCCCGCGTAGTTGCCGTGGAAGAACGCCGCGTCCTTGGCCAGCAGCGCGTCCATGCCGACGAGGTTCAACTGCTCGATGCCGCGCGCGTCCGCGCGGTTGAGGCAGTGCACGCCGATCCGCCAGATGCCCTCGGCGAGCAGGCACACGGCGAAGTAGCCGAGCACGTAACCGAGTACGGCGGTGGAGCCGGCGGCGATGTGACCGATGGCCGCGGCGACGAGCAGCGGGCCGACGTAGAACAGCAGGATGTTGCCCAGCGCGGGCAGCAGCAGCGCGGGGAACGAGAAGCGGCGGCTGCGGAGTATCTCGCGGCCGTAGAACTGTAAGGCGAGCTTCACGGACGTCTTGTGGCGTGCCGGGTTCGGCGACTCGGAGCCGGCTTCCCCGGGTGCGGGCGCAGGCATGGATCCC
This sequence comes from Yinghuangia aomiensis, assembly GCF_039542225.1. NCBI lineage: Bacteria > Bacillati > Actinomycetota > Actinomycetes > Kitasatosporales > Streptomycetaceae > Yinghuangia > Yinghuangia aomiensis. The sequence continues at coordinate 161,162 of NZ_BAABHS010000011.1, forward strand.
CCCTTGTGCGGTGGGTTCGTTGGCGGTGGATCCATGCTGCCGCAGCGGTTGGACGGGACGCGATTGATTAATGCCCGAGATTGAGCCAAGTGGGTGATGGCTGGAAGAAGTTCCTTGGTGGGGACTGGTGTTGGGAGTCTGTCGACGGTCAAGGAGATCGTCGACGCGCTCGCGGTCAACCCCGACACCGTGGCCCATCCGGTTCCCGGTGATCGGACCGGCCCCGGCGGCGGCCGCGCTGCCGGCTTTCGCCCTCGCGGTCGCCGCCGGGGCGCGGCTCAAGCGCACCCTGGCCGCGGTCGGCGTCGCGCCGGCCGGGTCGCTCGCCGTGACCCCGGCCTGCGGCCAGTGGCTCGCGTCGTTCCGGTCCGGGCCCGCCGACGGCGGCTCGTTCTGGCTGGGCGAGGCCGCCTACACCGGGATTCCGGTAGCCGTCGCGGCCCCGGCACTGGTCGCGGGCTGGTTCGGCACCCGGGCCCGCGGCGCGGCCTTACGTCTTGGCCGGTCCTGACGGCCCCGATTCCGGCGGAGGAGGCGGTGGTGCGTCGCCCGGCGGCGGTTGATCGGCCGCCTCGTCGCGCTGGCGCGGCGGGGCGGTCCGGGCCTCCGCCGCGTCGCGGCGTTGGCTCGCCCGCCATTCGGTGGACGACCCGATCTGCGCGTAGTGGGTGTGCCGGCGCCGGAGCGCGGCTCCCGCGCCCATCAGGCCGAGCGCCAGCATCAAGATCAGGGCCAGCGCGAGCCCGGCGATGAAGATCGCGACCCCGTTCAGCGTCGCAATGTGGTTGCCGAACATCGACACCGAGTACTCGGGCGTGCCGGACCAGTTCTCCGTGATGAGCAGCGCGGTGAACGCACTGGTTGCCATCAGCAGCAGGAGTCCCAGCAGCAACATCGGAAGACCTCCTCGGAGCGGAAGTTCCCCCGTTGTCCGCCTGCCCGGTTCCGCCGCCGGCTAACACGCGAGGGTCTTCGGCCGACCCGAGCCCGGCCCGAGCCCGGCCCGAGCCCGACCCGAGCCCGGCCCGAGCCCGGCCCCGGACGACCGCCGGCCCGCCCGGGGCCGCCGCGGCACGACCGGCCGCCGGCCGGGAATCCGGGTGACCCGATGCCCGCATGCCGTTAAGATCGCCGGAACACCAGTGTGAGGAGACCGAACGTGGCGGGTGACGACGACATCTCCGGGTGAGACCCGGAGCTGACGGCCGTCGGCGGATGCGCAGGAGCATCGCCGTGGCCATTTCGTCGTTCCTTTTTGCCGCCCGGTTTCCGGGGCCGTAGGCCGATGCCCGCCCCGCCGCACACCCGAGGTTCTTTGCGATGTCCGACGCTTCCGTCATCTGCTCCGCTCTGTCGTTCTCGTGGCCCGACGACACCCCCGTCTTCACCGACCTGTCCTTCACCATCGGCGGCGGCCGCACCGGCCTGGTGGCTCCCAACGGGGCCGGCAAGAGCACGCTGCTCCGGCTGATCGCCGGGGAACTGCGGCCCACCGCCGGATCCGTGCAGGTCGTCGGCACCCTCGGCTACCTCCCGCAGGACCTCCCGCTCACCGCCGGCCGCACGGTCGCCGAAGTCCTCGGCGTCGACGCGGTCATCCGCGCGATCGACGCTGTCGAATCCGGCGACGTGGCGGACGAGCACTTCGCGGCCATCGGCGACGACTGGGACATCGAGGACCGCACCCGCGCCGAACTCGACCGCCTCGGCCTTGGCCACCTCGCGCTCGACCGCGTCCTCGGCACGCTCAGCGGCGGCCAGATCGTCTCCCTCGGCCTTGCCGCCCAACTCCTCAAGCGCCCCGACGTGCTGCTCCTCGACGAGCCCACGAACAACCTCGACACGGACGCCCGGCACAAGCTGTACGACGTCCTCTCGGTCTGGAACGGCTGCCTCGTCGTGGTCAGCCACGACCGCGCCCTCCTCGACCGCATGGACCGCATCGCCGAACTCGACCGCGGCGAACTCCGTCTCTACGGAGGCAACTTCACCGCATACGAAGAAGCCGTGCAGATCGCCCAGGAAGCCGCGGAGAAGAACGTCCGCAACGCCGAACAGGAACTCAAGCGCGAGAAACGCGAAATGCAGCAGGCCCGCGAACGCGCCGAACGCCGCGCGAGCAACGCCGCCCGCAACCTCAAGAACGCCGGCCTGCCGCGCATCTTCGCCGGAAACATGAAGCGCGGCGCCCAGGAAGCCGCGGGCCGTGCCGGGCAGATGCACGGCAGCCGGGTCGGCGAAGCCCAGGCCCGCCTCGACGAAGCCGGCCGCGCCCTCCGCGACGACCAGCGGATCACCCTCGACCTGCCGGACACCGAGGTCCCGTCCGGCCGCACCGTCTTCCTCGGCGAAGGCCTCCAGGTCCGGCACCACGGCCGACCGCTGTTCGCGGGCAACGGCGCCGACCTGGCGATCCGCGGCCCGGAACGCATCGCCCTGACCGGGCCCAACGGCGTCGGCAAAACCACCCTGCTGCGCCTGGTGCACGGCGACCTCGCGGCCGACGACGGCACGGTCAAGCGCGCCGACGGCCGGATCGCGTACCTGTCCCAGCGCCTCGACCTGCTCGACGCCGACCGCACCGTCGCCGAGAACTTCGCCGCGTTCGCGCCCGACCGGACCGACGCGGACCGGATGAACCTGCTCGCCCGCTTCCTCTTCCGCGGCGCCCGCGCCCACCTCCCGGTCGGCGTGCTGTCCGGCGGCGAGCGGCTGCGCGCCACCCTGGCCTGCGTGCTCTGCGCCGAACCGGCACCGCAGCTCCTGCTGCTCGACGAGCCCACCAACAACCTCGACCTGGTCAGCGTCGGCCAGCTGGAAGGCGCCCTCGCGTCCTACCGCGGCGCGTTCGTCGTGGTCAGCCACGACGAACGCTTCCTCACCGCCATCGGCGTCGACCGCTGGCTGCGGCTGGCCGACGGCGAGGTCCGCGAGGTGGCCGCGCCGGAGGTGTGAGCCGGGTGGCGCGCGCCCGGCCCGGACACGGCCGAGAGGCCTACATCCCGGGCGCGCGCCACACCGGGAACCATCGGGACAGGTCCGTCTCGATCCGCAGGTCGTCGGCCAGCGCCGCCTTCACCTGCAATTCCAAGGCGTTGTCCCGCTTGTCGCCGGGCAGCGGCGCGAACGGATAAAAGGTGCCGCGCTTGTAGAGGTACACCAGCGCCAGCGCCCGGTCGCGCGCGTCCCGGAACGCGATCAGGGAGCACAGCAGCTGCGGGCCGAACCCGGTCTCCTCGAGCCCGGCGTTCACCGCGTGCAGGTCGTTGACCAGGGCGGCGACGTCGTCGGGCGGGCGGCGCAGGACCAGCCAGGAGTAGCCGTAGCCGTCCCGGCGGAGGTCGACCGGGGGAGCCTCCGGGGCGTCGTCGCCGAGGCCGTCCGGATCCGGCAGGCGCGCGTCCAGCAGGGCGCGCACGTCCTCCACCACGTTCCGGAACGCCTCGCCCTCGGTGCTGGAGAAGCACACCGCGGCATCGCCGGTCGGCACGAACCCGGCCGCCGCCTCCAACGTGATCGCCGCCGACGGCAGCCCGAACAGCCGGTCCAGATCCGGCTTGACCTGCTTGGTCCGCCCCAACACCGTGTCCCAGAAAGCCACCGGCCACCTCGCGAGTTCCGTCGCCTACATCGCCTACATCGCCTACGTCGTGTGCATCGCTGGGGGCATCAGACGCCCTTGCCCAGCCGTTCCGAGATCTCCGCGAGCGCCGCCAGCCGCTTCTCCAGGCTCGGATGCGTGGACAGGAGGTTCGACAGCGTGGTCCCGGCGCTGAGCGCGGGTGTGAAGAAGAACGCGTTGAACGCCTGCGCGGTCCGCAGATCCTCCGTCGGGATCCGCGCCATCTCGCCGCTGACCTTGGTCAACGCGGACGCCAGCGCGGACGGCTTCGCGGTCAGCGTCGCCGCCGCCCGGTCCGCGGCCAGCTCGCGGTAGCGGGACAGGGCTCGGATGAGCAGGAAACTGATCGCGTACACGGCCGCCGAGATACCCATCACCATCGCGAACAGCACGGCCGTGTTCTGGTCGCGCCGTCCGCGCCCGCCGAACAACTGCGAGTAGAACGCGAACCGGACCATCAGCCCGGCGATGACGCCCAGGAAGGACGCGATGGTGATCACCGCGACGTCCCGGTGCGCGACATGCGACAGCTCGTGTGCGAGGACGCCTTCCATCTCCTCGGTGTCGAGCCGCCGCTGCAGGCCCCGGGTCACGCACACCACCGCGTGATTGGCGTTCCGCCCGGTCGCAAACGCGTTCGGCAGATCCATGTTCGACACCGCGACCTGCGGTTTCGGCATGTCGGCCGCGGCGCACAGCCGGTCGATCACCCCGTGCAGCTCCGGTTCCTCTTCCGGGGAAACGATCCGGCCGTGCATGGCGTACATCGCGATGCGGTCGGAGAACCAGAACTGCGCGACCAGCAGCGCGGCCACCACCAGGACGATCAGCACGACGGATCGGAGCAGCACGATCAGTGCCGCGATGAACCCGACATACAGCAGGCCCAGCAGAAACATCGTGAGCAGCATGCGACCGGTCAGCCCCCGGTCCGGCGCGAACCGACTGCGCATCGCCATCACCTCGGGATCGGATGTCCTGATCCCATGGTGCGCGCCCGGAGGGCAAAACGGGCCTCCCGGGCGCGCGGGATTTCGGCACGCTGTGCGTCGGTGCCGTCACCCCGGGTGGCCGGGGTCAGGACTGCTCGGGCATGCTCGCCTTCGCGGCCGATGCGGCGGCGTCCGCGATGCTGTCGCGGTACATGCCGAGCTTGGGATCGGCGATGCGCGTCCCCGCGGGCAGTGGGAAGTTGAGCGTGTCGGCGGCGGGCATGTTGGCCGGGTCGGCGAGGACGTCGACCTCGTCGATGCCGGCCGCCGTGCCGGTGGCGGCGTTGCCCGGGTTGAGGTCGAGCACCGCGTAGGCGCTCTTGCCGACGCGCAGCGCGTGCAGCGGGCCGCCCATGCCGTCCGGCACCTTCGGCTTGACGATCTTGCCGTTGCCGGCGTCCTTCTTGCTGTCGAGTTCGACGTACGGGATCAGCGACAGGCCGCACGCCTTCGTGCTGGTGTTCTGCACCCGGATCACCCGCTGGGTGGGCGCCTCGGGTCGCGGCTCCAACGTGATGGAGACCTGTTCCTTGGTGCACGGGTGGTCGAGGGCGTACGAGTCCGAGTCGGCCGCGCCGCCGCCGGGCACCGCGCCGCCCGCCGGCTTCGAGGCCGCGCCCGCCGACGTGGATGCGCCGCCGCCCGGCTGCCCGGACCCGTCGGCCGCGGAGGGCGCCGCCGGGGACGCCGCGGGCGAGGACGCCGAGGGCGAATCGGCGGTGGACTTCGCCGAATCGTCGGAATTGCAGGCGGTCAGCGCGAACAGCGCACTTGCCGCGAGACATGCCGAAAGCGGCACGGAGCGGTGGAACGGCATGCGGGATCACCTTCGTGGGGGACGTTGCGGTGACGATCACCGATCAGGACAACCGGAACGCCCGTTCGGTTCCGCCCCGCGGCCCGGCGCCGCCTCCGCCGTGGGGTCCGGCCCGAGGCCCGCACGAAAAACCTGATGCGCATCCCTCACCTTCGTGCTGCGGTCCTCCCTAGACTCCCGGGGGTCCATTCGGAATCTTGCGGAAGGGAAGAAAGGTTTTGACTGCGTTGCGTACGCATCGGCACGGAGGCCAGGGGCACCAGGGACGGGTCCGCTGGGCGGCCCTTCTGACGAGTGTGGTCTTCGGGTTCGCGGTGCTCGGCACCGGCGCCGCTGCCGCGGCTCCCGCCGAGAGCACGGCGGTTGCCGCATCGGCTGTGTCGCCGGGGGGTGCCGCACCGGCATCGGCTGCACAGGCCGCGGGAGCGTCCGACCAGCTCAAGGCCGGGGGCGCCAAGTCGAACGTGTCGAACTCCGACACGGTCAAGTCGGAGACCAAGTCCGACAAGGACAAGGCGGGCAAGAGCAAATCGGACAAGAGCAAGAAGAAGAAAAAGAAGAAGAAGTCCTGGTTCAAGAAGCTGGGGATCTTCGCGGTCCTGCTGGTCATCGTGCTGATCGTGGTGGTCGTGGGGGTGATCTGGCTGATCGTCCGGGCGGTCAGGAACTGAAGCAGTTCCGACGGTAACGATCGGGTCGGCCCGTAGGCAGGTGGGCCGACCGGCCAAGCGGTCGGCCGGGGAAGCGGATATCCCGCTTCCCGGCCGGCCGTTTGTGCGTCACGGCTTGACGGGGAGACGGCGTGACGGTTCGTCGGAGTGGCCGTCGTGACCGCCTCAGACGACCGGCGCGCTGCCGAGTGAGGTCTCCCAACGCGCCGCAATCACCGCGGCGTTCGCCCGGTGTTCGGCGGCCGCGTCGGTGCGGCCGAGGAGATCGGCGAGGTCCGCGAGCGTGGCCGCGACCGGGCGCATCGCCAGCGTGAAGCCGGAGGACGGAGGAGGGGCGTCGCGGTACGGCAGGAGGATGTCGTACAGCTCCGCGGCGCCGTCGGTGTGCCCGATCGCGGTCATCGCGGTCGCCCGGAAGGTGGCGAACATCCGGAACAGGAAGTCCGTTTGGATCGGCCCGGCGATGCGGAGCAGTGCGCGGGCCTCGTCGGTGTGGCCGGCGGCAGCCAGGCACGCGGTCAGCAGGTCGTTGACGAACGGGCCGTACTGGGAATGGAGTTCGCGGGCACGCGGTAGGACGTCCGCGAGGCGGCCTTGGCCCGCGGCGATCGCCGCGAGGGCGAGGTCCAGGAACCCCTCGGCGTGCGGGGAGCCTTGCCGGGCCATGCCCGCCGACGCTTCCCGGTAGAGCGCTTCGGCTTCGTCGAGCCGCCCGGCGATGTGCGCGAGGGTGGCCTGCGCACAGTCGGCCACCGCGGTCGGGCCCGGCATGCGGTGCGCCCGGGCCAGGTCGGCGCACGCGTCGACCAGCCGCCGGGCTTCCGGCACGTCGCCGAGGACGGCGACGGCGGACGCCTGTTCGAACAGGCCGTACCACAGGTGCACGGGCAGGTCGTGGTCGGTGGCGAGCGTGACGAGGTCCGCGGAGAGCCGGAGTTGCTCGTCGGCTTCGCGGTCGACGTCGTGTTCGCGCAGAATCGCGGCCAGGGCCTGGGCGTGGAGCGAGGCATCGGCCAAGTCGGCGGCGAGCGCCAGCGCTTCGCGGGCGGCGGCGCGCACCGTGGGGTCGCGGAGGTCGGAGAGTTCGGCGGCGTACGCGAGGAGGAGCCGGCAGCGGACCTCGGGTCCGGGAGCCGCCGCGGAGTCGTCGAGCAGGCGGCGCAGTTGGGCGAGGACGGGGGTGTCGACCATGCCGTACGGGCGGGTCTGCCACGGCGTGGGCTCGGTCCACGCCGTGAAGGCCGCGATGAGCAGGTCGTCGCGTCCGGCGGTGAGCGCGTGGTCGATCGCGGCGTGGCGGGTGGCGCGGGCGGCCATGATGGCGCCCGCGCGGAGCTGGGCTTGGAGCAGGCGGCCGAGGAGGTCGGAGCGCTGGTCGGGTGTGCCGCCGGTGCCGGGCTGTCGGTCGAACGCGGCCAAGGCGTGGGCGAGTTGGGAAGCCGCGACGTCGTACGCGTAGCGGCTTTCGGCGAGTGCGGCGGCGCGCAGGCAGTAGTCCAGCGCGCGGGCCGCGGTCGAGGGAGTGGCGGCACGCGCGAAGTGGTGGGCGAGCGCGGTGACGTCGGACGAGCCGAACGCTTCGAGGCTCGCCGCGATGCGGGCGTGCATACGGGCCGCCCGCAGGCGGCTCACGTCGGCGAGCAGCGTGTCGCGGACCAGCGCGTGGACGAACCGGACGCGCCCGGGTGCGGGTTCGGTGAGCAGCCCGGCGATGATCCCGGCTTCGAGGGCGGCGAGCACGGCGTCTTCGTCGACGTCGGCGGCATCCGCGACCACGTCGACGTCGGACTCCCGGCCGACCGCCGCCGCGAGCCGCAGGACCGCGACGGCCTGATCCGGCAGCCGGGCGAGGCGGCGGCGGAGCACGTCCCGGACCCCGTCGGGAACATCGGACAGAGCGACGAGCGCGCCTTCGCCGACCAGCAGTTGCGCGCTCTCGCGGACATAGAACGGGTTGCCGCCGGTGCGTTCGGCCAACGCGGCGACGGTCGCCGCGTCGACGGGCGGGGCTCCGGCGGCCCGCACGATCTCGGCGACGGTGCCCGCCACGGCCTCGGCCGGGAGCCCGGGGAGCGCGACGCGGAGCGGGGACGTGCGGGCGAGCGCGGCGAGGGCGTCCGCGAGGCGGGCGTCGGCCTCGTCGGGGCGGTACGCGGCGACGACCAAGAGCCGGGTGCCGGAGGGAAGTTCGGTGAGTGTGGTGAGGAGCGCGAGGGTTTCCGCGTCGGCCCAGTGCAGGTCGTCGAGGAAGAGCGCCACCGGGCGTCGGTCCGCGGCGGCGGTGAGCCAGGCAAGCACGGCGCGGTGGAGGTGGAAGCGGCCGGCGGGGGCGTCGTTGTGGTGGATGCCGGCCGAGGGAGTGGAGTGGGCCGCGGTGTGGACCTCGGCTGGGGCTTCCGCCGGGGCTTTGCCGGCAGCGTCGGCGTCGGTCTCGCCGAGCAGGGGCGCGAGGATCGGGGCCAGTTGGGCGGGCGGAGGAGATACGGCGGCGATGGTCTGGAGCGCCTCGACCCACGGCCATGCCGGAGGAGCACCTTCGGCGTCGGTGGTTCGGCCGACGGCCACGAGCCAGTCGGGGTCCGCTTCGTCCGTGGCCAGGTGCGCGCCGAGTCGGCGGAGCAGGGCGGACTTGCCGAGGCCGGCCTCCCCGGTGAGGAGAGCGAAGCCGGGGCCCGCGACGAGGGCGCGGTCGGCAGCCGCGGCGAAGTTCCGGAGTTCGGTGTCGCGGCCCAGGAAGGCGGCCGGGGGAGAGGCCTGGGGTGTCCGGTCGGGAGCGGCCGGCGGTTCGGGGCTGTTGCGGACGGCGTGGGGCACGGCGGATTCGGTGGCCGGCGCGCGACTGCCGGATCCGGGGGTGCCGTTCCGTGGCGGCCGGGTGGCGGGACGCTCCGGACCCGCGGCACGCCCCGCCGACGTGGCGGTGCGCAGCACCTCCGCGTCCTGCGTCAGCACGGCCTCCTCCAGCGCCACCAACGCGGGCCCCGGGTCCAATCCGACCTCGTCCGCGAGCACCGCACGGGCGCGGCGCAGCGTCGCCAGCGCGTCCGCCTGGCGGCCCGCCGCCCACAGCGCCAGCGCGTGCAGCCGCCAGCCTTCCTCCCGCAACGGCTCGTCCCGGGTGAGGATCTCCGCGTCGGCGACGGACAGCGCGGCGTCGCCCCCGCGCAGCTGCGCGGCCACCCGCAACTCGCGGGCCACGACCCGCAGCTCGGCGAGCCGCAGGACCTCGGCCGCGGCCCACGGATCGTCGGCGAACTCCGCGTACGCCGGTCCCTGCCACAGTTCCAGCGCCTCGGTGAGCTGCCGCTGCGCCGCGTGCGGGTCGGTTTCGTGTGCGGCGCGGGCTTCGTCGAGCAGACGTTCGAAGCGCCACGCGTCGACGGCGCCGTCGGGGAGGTGGAGGGCATACCCGGGCGGCGAGCTGACCAGCAGCTTGGCCGGGGTGCGCGGGGCGCGTCCGGGTTCGAGCAGACGGCGCAGATTGGACACGTACGCCTGAAGCGACGTCACCGCCTGTGCGGGCGCGGCCTCTTGCCACAGATCGTCGACGAGCCGGTCGACCGACACGACCTGCCCGCGCGCCGCGATGAGCCGCGCGAGCACGGCGCGCTGACGCCGGCCGCCGAGCGGTACGGCTTCCCCGTCCCGCTCCGCGGCGCAGGACCCGAGCACGCGTATGCAGATCATCGTGCGGTCATGCTACGCAGCGGGAGCGGTGCGGCCGGTGCCGGCTGCGTTCCGTGGACGTGTGCGCCGTGGACTCGCCCGCGCTCCGGACGGACAGGTGCTGCATGGGTCTCGTGGCCCGGTTTCCGGGCGTGTCCGAGCAACCAAGTCCGCACTCCAAGCCGCTTCCAAGTCCCTTCCATGCGCCCCCGGCCAAGCTTCATGCCATGGAAAACACCAACGCCGCCAAGGCGCAGCAGACCACCACCGCCAACGACACCACCGCCACCATCGACACCCACGGGATGACCGTCATCCACCGCGGACTCCGCCGCGAATCGCGCCTCCTCGCCCAACTGGTCTCCGAGGTCGCCCCCGGCGACACCGCCCGCGCCGCGGTCCTGGCCGCCCACCTGCGCGACTACCTGATGGGCCTGCACAACCACCACCACGGCGAAGACGAGCACCTGTGGCCCGCGCTGCTGTCCCGCGTCGACTTGGAGACCGACCTCGTGCTGCGCATGGAGGCGCAGCACGAGCGGATCGCCGCGTCGATGACGCGCGCCGAGGCCGCACTGCCGGCCTGGGAGTCGGGTGCCGGCGAGGACGCCCGCGACGCCCTCGTGGCCGCGCTGGTCGACCACCGCGCCGTCCTCGTCGAACACCTGGACGAGGAAGAGACCGAACTCCTGCCCCTCGCCGCCCGCCTCGTCACCCAGCGCGAGTGGGACGCCATGGGCGAGCACTTCCAGAACGCCACGCCCAAGCCCAAGTTGCTCCTGTTCCTCGGCATCACCCTCGAGGAGGCCACCCCCGAAGAGCGCGCGGCCATGCTCGGCGGCCTGCCGTGGTTCGCCCGGGGCCTCTGGTACGCGATCGGGCGGCCGCAGTACACGCGGCACATGCGCGCGGTTCGTGGTGCGGCTTGAGCGTGGAGGAGACCGGGTGGGAGGTCGGCCGCATCGTCGGCCTTGTCCGCCTGCGGACCAACCGCACCTCCTCCCCGGAGTACGGCTCCGGGCCGTGGCCACCGGCTCTTCCGCGTGTCCGGCGCGCATGCGACACTCCGGCCCATGCTCGGTGTCGTCGACCTGCCCACCTACCTCGTGGGCCTTGTGCTGATCATCCTGCTCCCGGGGCCGAACTCGCTGTATGTGCTGTCGGTCGCCGCCCGCCGCGGCGTGCGGTCCGGCTACACCGCCGCCGCGGGCGTGTGGTGCGGCGACACGGTGCTGATGACGCTGTCCGCAGCGGGTGCGGCGTCGCTGCTCAAGGCCAACGACGTGCTGTTCTCGATCGTCAAGTACACGGGTGCGGGCTACCTGAGCTGGCTGGCCTTCGGCATGCTGCGGGCGGCGTGGGGAATGTGGCGGACGCGGCGGGAGCGGCTGGAGGAAGCGGCGTCGGCGTCTCCGGAAGCGGTGGACGCGGCGGAGCGGCCCTTCCGGCGGGCGTTCGTGATCAGCCTGGTCAATCCCAAGGCGATCCTGTTCTTCGTCGCGTTCTTCGTGCAGTTCGTCGACCCCGGGTACGCGTATCCGGCGTTCTCGTTCGTCGTGCTGGGGGCGTTCGCGCAGCTGGCCAGTGCGCTGTACCTCAGCCTGCTGATCTTCAGCGGCACGAAGCTCGCCGCGGCCTTCCGGCGCCGCCGGCAGATGTCGGCGTGTGCGACGTCGGCGGTCGGGGCGCTGTTCCTGGGCTTCGCGGTGAAGCTGTCGCTGGCCGGCGCCTGACGCCGTCCGGCGGTCGCGCTGCTGTGAGCGGATCTGCCGAGGGCAGATCTGCTTGAGCCGTGTTTCCGCCGCGGCGCAGGGTGGAGGGCATGAGCGACGACTCGAAAGCCCCGCTGTTCCATCCGCAAGCGCGGCGCGAACTGTACGCGCAGCGCGTCCTCGTCCTCGACGGCCCGCTCGACGACGACAACGGCACGCTGCTGGCGACCCAGCTGATCACGCTGGCGGCCGAGGACCCGAGCGCCGACATCGCGCTGTGGATCCACTCCCCGGGCGGTTCGGTCCCGGCGATGCTGGCGATCCGCGACACGATGCGGCTGGTGCCGTGCGACGTGTCCACGCTGGTGCTGGGGATCGCCTACAGCGCCGGTCAGTTCCTGCTGTCCTCCGGAACCCCCGGCAAGCGCCGGGCCATGCCGCACGCCCGGGTGCTCATGCACCAGGGCTCCGCGGGCATCGCCGGGACCGCCGTCGACATCGAACTCCAGGCCAACGACCTGCGGCACACCCGCGACACCGTCCTCGGCCTGATCGCCGAAGACACCGGCCAGCCCATCGACCGCGTCTTCGAAGACTCGCTGCACGACCGGTGGTACACCGCCCGGGAAGCCCTCGAGTACGGCTTCGTCGACGGCATCGTCGAGTCGTTCGCGGAGATCGCCCCGCGCGGCTCGCGGCGCATCGGACCGGACGCGGGATTCCAGGCAGTTCAGCCGACCGAGGCGCCCCAGGCAGGAGCAGCACGATGAGCACGTACACGATCCCGAACGTCATCACCCGCAACTCGCGCGGCGAGCGCATCATGGACGTCTACTCGCACCTGCTCGCCGAGCGCGTCATCTACCTCGGCACGGGCATCGACGCGGGCGTCGCCAACGCGCTGGTCGCACAACTGCTGTTCCTGGAAGCCGACAACCACGAGCAGGACATCCAGTTCTACATCAACTGCGAGGGCGGCGACCCGAGCGCGATGCTGGCTGTGTACGACACGATGCGCTACGTCCGCTCCGAGATCGCCACCACCTGCGTCGGCCAAGCCGTCGCCGTCGGCGCGGTCCTCCTCGCCGCCGGCGCCCCCGGCAAGCGCGCCATCCTCCCGCACGCCCGGGTGGTCCTCCACCAGCCGGCCGCCCAGGGCCGCGGCGCGATCCCGGACCTGATCCTCCAAGCCGACGAGGTCGTCCGGGTGCGGTCCGACATCGAGAACATCCTGTCCCGACACACCGGCCAGACCACGGCGGACCTCCGCGCGGACACGGACCACGACCGGGTGTTCACGGCGGCGGGGGCGAAGGACTACGGGTTGGTGGATGTGGTGATCGAGGAGAGGTGAGGGGCCGGCCGCGGGGGGAGACGGGTTGTCCAGGGCGGCGCGGGAGCGGTGGCAGGATGACGGCTTCGACTGCCCCGAGAGGCCGCCCTGGTGCCCACCCCCGCCGACTACCTCGCCCTTGCGCAAACGGAGAGGGACGGCTCTGCCCTCCGGGGTCTCGCGCGGAGCCCGTACCCCTTCGTCTGGCAGGCCTTGGCCACCAACCCCCACACGCCGCCCGCCGTCCTCGTCGACTTGAGCAAAGCCCGCGACAGCGCCTGGAACGACAACCGGCTGCTTCGCCTCCTGGCGGAACACCCTTCCGCGAACGCCCGCATTCTTCGCGTCGTCCTCGATGCCGTGGCAGCGAAGCTCGAAGAGGGCGAACGGCCCTACGCAGCCGCGCCGGCACTCGCCGGCCGCCCGGAACTCGCACCGGAGGAGGTGGCAAGACTCGGGACGCTTCGGGGGCCTCCGCCCGCCTTCGCCGCGGGCCGGCCTTGCGGCTCGACACCCGCACCGAGTCGCCCGCGGATCACACTCGTGCGGCACCGGTCACGTGAACGAATCCACCTGCGTGCACGCCGACGTCCACGTCGCAAGTCGGCGGCGGGGGATTCTGCTGCAGGCGGATAAGCGGTGGTGGGGGGCGTAGCGCGGCCTAGCATGAGGCATGGCCGACTTCGCCGCAGACATCGCCACCGCGCCCGAGACGGTTGCAGCCGAGCAGGCTGTGCCGGACAAGGCCGTCCCGCGCGCGCCCGTTGCCGACCCCCGCCCGGCCGCCGCGCCGAGATTCCCCACCCGGGTCATCCGCCCCGCCGCGCCCGCGCGGGAGCCGCTGTGGCGGCACGCGCTCGGCGAGCAGTTCCGTGCGCTGCGCCACCAGCGCGGCGAGACGCTCGCGGAGACCGCGGCGCGCGCCGGGGTGTCGCCGCAGTACCTCTCCGAGGTGGAACGCGGCATCAAGGAGCCGTCGAGCGAGATGATCGCCGCGGTCGGCGGCGCCCTCGGCGTCGGCCTGGTCGACCTCACCCTCGCGGTGGCCGACCGCGTCCGCCGGACTTACCCGACGGCTCAGGCCGGCGCCGCGGTGGGCCGGACGGCGTTCGCGCTGGCGGTCTGACGCCCGCACGCGGCACCCGACGGGCGGCAACCCGGCAACCAAGCCGCGCGGCCGCGGTTTCCGACGCACCCCGTCGGAGCCGCGGCCTCGGCGCGCCGACACCGGCAAGCCGTCCCGCCGTACCCCCAAGCCCATCCCCGCCCGCCGCTGCTTCACCCCGGCGAACCGATTCCCCGGATCTCGCGTGTACCTCCACGGGGCCGTTCCGGGTGGCGCGGCCGGGGGTGTGACTGGCACGTGGTCCCCTGCGCAGCAGCCGGTGCGCGGGGTGGGCACGTGCCTGGGTAAGGGGGCAGGGATGGCGTTTCCGAGCGGGAATCCGTTCGCCGAAGGGGCCGAAGCCGCCGAGGAGGCGGGTGGCGAGGTTCCCGGCCAGGGGCTGCGGGATATTGCGGACGGCGCGGACGGTGGGCTTGACATCGCCGAATCGCTCGACTCGTCGGGCGCCTGCGACAGCTGCAACGGCGGTTGCGACGGCTGTGGTGACGGGTGTGACGGCGGCAGTTGCGACTGTCTCACCGCGATGACGTGGCGGCTCGCCGTGATCGCCGTGGTGTGTCTGCTGGCACCGCGGCGGCGGGGGGTGCGCGACCGGTTGCTGCGGGCGGTGCACCGGTATCGCGCCGAGGTCAGTCCGAAGCGGCCACCGTGCTGCCGCTACACGCCGACCTGTTCGACGTACGCCGTCGCCGCGCTGGAACGTCACGGCGCCGCCAAGGGCACCTACCTGACGGCCCGCCGCCTGCGCAGTTGCCGCCCGGGCGGGAAGCGCGGCCACGACCCGGTGCCCGAGTAGCCGCGTCCCTTCAGCTCGCACCGCCTTCCGGCTACAGTCCCCGCCGGAGGTGCCCATGATCGACACTGCGCCGCGTACGTTCGTCCTGGTCCACGGGGGCGGCCACGGAGGCTGGTGCTGGCAGCGCCTGGCCCGGGAGCTGCGGGCGCGCGGCCACGACGTGTGGACGCCCACGCTGACCGGCTTCGGGGAGCGCCGGCACCTCGGCGGACCGGACACGCCGTTCGCCACGTTCGTCACCGACATCGTGCACGTCCTCGACCACGAGGACCTGCACGACGTCGTGCTCGTCGGGCACAGCATGGGCGGTGTCGTCGTCCCGCGCGTCGCCGAGGCCGCGCGCGAGCGCATCGGGCGCGTCGTGTGGCTGGCCGCCGTGGTGGCGAACGACGGCGAGACGCTGCTCGACGCCGTCCCGCAGACTCCGGAGGTCGCCCGCGCGGTCACCATCGAGCCGGACGGCACGGCCCGCACCGACCACCGGCTCATGGCCGAAGTCCTCATGCCGGAAGGCACCGACGAGGACCGCGCGTGGGTCACCGCACGCCACTGCGCCTACCCGCCCGCGGCGCTGGTCGAGCCGGGACGCTTGTCGGCGTTCCGCGCGCTGGACATCCCCGCCTCCTACATCGCCGCGACCGCCGACGCCGCGATCCCCCTGGCCTTGGCCCGCACGTTCGCCGCGCGCCTCCCCGACGCCCGCTATGCCGAAGTCGACGCCGGACACGACCTGATGATCACCCGGCCCCGCGCCACCGCGGACGGGCTGGAAGCGGTATGCGCCGAAGCCGCAGCCAACACCGACACCGACACCGACACCGACTGAGCATCCGAGCCGCCGGTCGCGGAGCCGTGCATCACGGCCCGCCACCGGCGCGCCTGCCCGCTAGGACCCCACCCCGGCGCGCGACGTGGAATCCGCACCGCGGACCCCCGGTGCCGACGCCACATGCCGCGCCGGTCCCCGCATGAACATCGCCACCACCAAGGCCGCGACCGCGCAGGCCGCCGCCGACAAGAACGCCCACATGAACGCGCCGTCGGTGTACACCGCCTGGTGTGTCCGCGGGTCCGCCCGCAGGACGTCGTGGGCGAGGATCGCGCCGGTCACGGGCACCGCGACACCGCTGCCGAGGCTGCGGGCGACGCCCAGGACGCTGGTGCTGACCGCGGTCTGCTCCGGCGGCACGGCGTCGACCACGAGTTGCGCGGTCGACAACGGCGACAGTGCGAAGCCGATGCCGTAGATGGCGCTCCACAGGCAGATCTGCCAGGTGTGCGACGGGAACAGCGCCAGCAGCGTCATGCTCACCGCGAAGGACGCCATCGCCAGCCGCAGCGTGGCCCGCGGCCCGTACCGGCGCACCAGCAGGCCGCCGGTCAGGCCGAGGACGATCGCGACCAGCGCGTACGGCAGCTGATAGGTCGCCACTTCCCACGCCGTCAGCCCGAACCCGTAGGTGATGCCGGGCTGCCGCGGCGTCTCCAGCATCAACGCGCTCAGGTACGCGTACGCCGACAGCACGAAGCTGCCCAGCACCGTCACGACCAGCGTCGGCCCGAGTGCCCGCCCGAACATCACCCGCACGTCGAACAGCGGGTCCTCGATCCGCAGCGCCCGCACCCCGAACAGCGCCAGCAGCACCGCGCCGCCCAGGTAGCACGCCACCGCGCGGCCTGACGTCCAGCCCCACACGCCGTCCACCCGGTCAGCACCGTCACCGCCCCGACGTTCACCGTCGAAGGCCGCCCCGACCTGCTGCTGTCCGCATATGTGATGCGCGCCGATGCCACCGCCGCCGACATCCGCGCCATCGCCGCCCGCCTCCGCGGCGAGTGCGGCGCGATCACCGCCCTGCTCGGCGGACGCGACCCCTGGCACCCGGAGATGCCTTAATCTTCTCGCAGTTGCGATCGGCGGTCTCCGTCGTTCTTGGGTGCGGTACTCCTCGGTACTTCTCGCATCTTCGGGGGCACGACACAGATGGCACGATCGCGCAACCGGGCGCGCGACACCGAACTCCGCATGCTGGTCTTCGCCGTGGCACTCTGCCTGTTCGGCTACGCCCTGGTGGGCTACGCGGTCGACGACCGCCTCCCCGACGGCTTCTTCACCGTCGGCGGCGGCCTCGCCGTCCTGGCCGGCGTCGCGCACCTGGCGGTACGGAAGTTCGCCCCGTACGCCGACCCGCTCATCCTGCCGGTCACCACCACGCTCAGCGGTCTCGGCCTGGTGCTCATCCACCGCCTCGACCTGTCCTACAAGGACACCTACAACTCGCCCCCCGCCGCCGGCGGACAGGTGATGTGGACGGTCATCGGCGTCACCGCCTTCACGATCCTCCTCGCCGTGCTGCGCGACTACCGCCTCCTGCAGCGGTACGTCTACATCACCGCGCTCGTCGCGCTGGTGCTGCTGATGGCCCCCGCGTTCTTCCCCGGCGACACCTACGGCGCGAAGCGGTGGATCCGCGCGGGCGCATTGTCCTTCCAGCCCGGCGAGTTCGTGAAGATCATCATCACGGTGTTCTTCGCCGCCTACCTCACCATGCAGCGCGACGCACTCGCGCTGACCGGGCGCCGCATCTGGGGCATCCACCTGCCGCGCGGACGGCAACTCGGGCCGATCGTCACGGTGTGGGTGTTCAGCCTGCTCGTGCTGGTCTTCGAACGCGACCTCGGCACGTCGCTGATCTTCTTCGGCGTGTTCGTGGCCGTCCTCTACATCGCCACCGAACGCACCGGCTGGGTCCTCTTCGGCCTGCTCATGGCCGCCCTCGGCGCGGCCGTCGTCGGCAGCTACGAACCGCACGTGCACGGCCGCGTGGTGGCCTGGCTGCACCCGTTCGACTACTACCTGCCGCCCGGCCAACGCCCCGCCGGCCTGGTCTCCGACCAGGCCGCCCAGGCGCTGTTCAGCTTCGGCTCCGGCGGCATCCTCGGCACCGGCCTCGGCCGCGGGCATTCCGAACTCATCGCGTTCGCCGGGCGCAGCGACTTCATCATCACCGCCGTCGGCGAGGAGCTCGGGCTCGCCGGGATGATGGCCGTACTGCTCCTCTACCTGCTGCTCGCGCAGCGCGGCCTGCGGACCGCGCTGGAGGCGGGCGACGCGTTCGGGAAGCTCCTCGCCGCGGGTCTCGCGTGCGCGCTGGTGTTCCAGGTGTTCGTCGTGGTCGGCGGCGTCACAGGGCTGATGCCGCTCACCGGCAAGGCGCTGCCGTTCCTCGCCCAGGGCGGGTCGTCGGTGGTGGCGAACTGGCTGGTGATGGCGCTGCTGGTACGGATCAGCGACGGCGCCCGCCGGCCCCAGCCCAAACCCGGGCCGGCGGGCGGGATCGTCAGGTCCCCAACGCCGTCCGCACCGCGTGGTACGCCGCTTCCCGGGCCTGCCGAGCGGCCTCCAGCGGCATGTTGAGGAAGCCGTGGAACATGCCCGGGTACACCCGCACATCGGTCGGGATCCCGGCGTCGGCGAGGCGCTGTCCGTAGGCGACGCATTCGTCGACGAGGGCGTCGCATTCGCCGACCAGCAGGTGCACGGGCGGCAGCCCGCGCAGGTCCGGGGTCCGCAGCGGTGAGGCCAGGGGATCGAACGCGTCGGCGGGGGTGCGCAGGTAGGACGCGTGGAACCAGTCCGCGGTCTCCTTGCGCATGTAGTAGCCGCCGTTGCCGTACGCCGCCTTCGACGCGGTCTCCGCGGCGAGATCCGTGCCCGGGAAGATCAGCAGCTGGTAGGCGATCTCCGGCCCGCCCCGGTCGCGGGCCTGGATCGCGGTGACCGCGGCGAGGTTGCCGCCCGCGCTGTCCCCGGCGACCGCCAGACGGGCGGTGTCCAGGCCGAGGCCGCGGCCGTGCGCGGCGACCCACGCGGTGGCCGCGTAGGTGTCGTCGACGGCGGCGGGGAAAGGGTGTTCGGGGGCGAGCCGGTAGTCGACGGAGACCACGGCGGCGCCGGTTCCGGCGGCGAGGCTCGCGCAGCTGTGGTCGTACAAGTCCAGGTCGCCGAGGCAGAAGCCGCCGCCGTGGAAGTAGACGATCACCGGGTGCGGGCCCTCGGTGTCCGGGCGGTAGAGCCGCGCGGGCAAGTCCCCGGCGGGCCCGGGTATGCGCAAGTCCTCGGCGCTCGTCGGGAGTTCGGCGGGCTTGCGGGCACGCGCCGCGGCGGAGAGCTGGGCGCGGCCTTCCTCGTGCGGGATCGTGCCGAAGGCGGGGAACGAGGCTTCCAGCGCGGCGACGAGCGCGACGGCTTCCGGGGCCAGGGGGCGGGGGAGGGGCGCGTCCGACAGCGACGCGCCGGCGGGCTGCGGCGTGGCCGGCTCGGCTGCGGCGGGTTCGGGCCGCGTGGGCTCGGTGGCGGGCTCGGGCATGGGGCTTTCCTCCGGTGCCAGTTCCGACAGCGTCGCGCGCAGTTCCTCGAACGCCGCCAACTCTCCTGTGTAGTGCTGCTCCGCCCAGACCAGGATCGCCGACGCGTAGGCGTTCTCGCGTCCCGACGGGGCCGCCGCGCGCGAGCTGCGGATCTCGTCGACGAGCGCGCGGGTCGCGGCCTGGTGGGAGTCGATCAACTGGGCGACCCGGTCCGGGCCCGCCAGGTGGCCGAGCCAGATCCGCAGGATCACCGGGTGCTTGAGCACGCCCGCCTCGACGTCGGCCTCGCGCAGCCATGCCGTCACCGCGTCGCGGCCGGCGTCGGTCAGCGTGTAGAGCCGCTTGTTGCGCAGGTCGTCGTTGGCGACAGGGGCGACCCGGTGCCGGACGTAGCCGGACGACTCCAGGCGGCGCAGTTCCGCGTACACCTGGCTGAGCGCCGGGCTCAGGTGGAAGAAACGCAGGCTGTGGTCGGCCCACTTCTTCAGGTCGTACCCGCTCATTTCCCGGCCGCTCGACAGCAGGCCGAGAAGTGCCCAGCCGGTCACGGGAATTGAAACGGCGTCACGTGAGGTGCCCATGGCTGCGGAACCTAGCAGAAGCCCTTGACTTATTCATCCATGTCGTAATCCTGAGGAGGGTACTACTGATCGAAGTACTCGGCGGCGTAGCGCATCGCGCCGGAATCGGAGTCAGGCATGCTGTTCTCCATGGGCTTCGAAGCCCAGCTCGCCCACCCCACCCCCGAACGCGAACGCCGACTGATCCTCGACTGCGTCGACCAGGCGGTCTTCGCCGAAGAGATGGGCTTCGACCGGATCTGGGCACCCGAGCACCATTCGCTCAAGTGGTACGCGCACATGAGCGCACCCGAGGTGTTCCTGACCTACGTGGCGGCCCGCACGTCCCGCATCCGGGTCGGGCACGGCGTCGTGCTCATGCCGTTCAAGTACAACCACCCGGTGCGGGTCGCCGAACGCGCCGCGATGCTCGACCTGCTGTCCGGCGGACGCCTCGACCTGGGCGCGGGCCGCGGCGCGACCCGGCAGGAAATGACGCTGTGCGACGTCGACCCGGAGCGGACGTACCTCGAAGTCGAGGAATCGCTGCGGATGATCGCGCAGATGTGGCGCACCGACGAGTTCTCCTGGGACGGTGAACTCTCCATCGCCCCGCACCCGATCCTGCCGCGCCCGGTGCAACTCCCGCACCCGCCGCTGTTCATGGCGTGCAGCAAGGTCGACACCGTCCGGCTCGCCGCCGAATACGGCGTCGGCGCGCTGGTACTCGGCTTCGACGGCATCGACGAGATCCGCGAGTACCACGACGCCTACCGCGAAGCCTGCGCCTCCCGCACCGGCGAACGCTTCGTGTCCGACCGGGTCAACGACCACTTCAGCGCCCTGCTGCCGACGATCGTGCTGGACGACGCCGAGGAGGCGTTCCGGATCGGCGCCCGCGGCCAGCGGTTCTTCGCCGAATCCCTCGCACACTGGTACGGCGGCGGCCCGCCCCCGGCGCAGGACACCGAAGACGTCGACAACGTGGCCGAGATCGCGGCGGCCCGCGACCGGGTCGTCGCCAAGCTGCACGAGGCGAACGTCCCGGTCACCCCGAAGGCGCTGTCCACGTTCAACATCGACCACGCGTACGGCAGCGCCGACCACGCCGCGGGCTTCGTCGAACGGCTCCGCGACGTCGGCGTCGACGAGGTCATGCTGATGATCCAGATGGGCACCGTGCCGCAGGACGTGTGCATGGAGACCATCCGCCAGTGGGGCACCAAGATCATCCCGCGTTTCCGCTGAGCCGCCGCCCGCACCGGCAGATCCACCAGAGGAGGCACCACCATGCACGATCTGGTCATCCGCGGCGGCACCGTCGCCGACGGCACCGGCAACGCCGTCCGCACCGGGGACATCGCGGTCGACGGCGACCGCATCACGGCCGTCGGCGGCCGGGTGGGCGCAGGCCGCCGCGAACTCGACGCCGACGGACTCCTGGTCACGCCCGGCTTCGTCGACATCCACACGCACTACGACGCCCAGGCCACCTGGGACGCCCTGCTCACCTCGTCGTGCTGGCACGGCGTCACCACCGTCGTCACCGGGAACTGCGGCGTCGGCTTCGCACCCGTCCGCCCGGACCGGCGCGACTGGTTCGTCGAAGTCATGGAGTCCGTCGAGGACATCCCGGCCCCGGTCCTGCGGGCCGCGCTGGCCTGGGACTGGGAGACCTTCCCGGAGTTCCTCGACGCGCTCGACCGGGTGCCGCACGCGCTCGACATCGCCGCACTGCTGCCGCACGCCGCACTGCGGGTATACGTGATGGGCGCCCGCGGCGCCGATCCCCATGCCGTCCCCCGCGCCGACGAACTCGGCGCGATGACGCAGCTGGTGCGGGAGGCCGGGGAGGCGGGCGCCGTCGGGTTCGCGACGTCCCGGACCGAGCACCACCGCACGGGGGACGGCGGCTTGCTCCCGTGCCACGCCATCCGCACCGACGAACTGGCCGCGGTCGCCGCCGGGTTGGTCCAAGCGGGCGGCGGCGTGCTGGAAGTCGGCAGCGACTTCCCGGACGGCGACCTGGAGACCGAGTTCGCCGGCTACCGGCGCATCGCCGCGGAATCCGGGCTGCACATGACCATGCCGGTCGCGGAGAGCCCGAGCCGCCCGGGGGAGGGGCGGCGGCTGCTCGACCTCATCGAACAGGCCGCCGCGGACGGGGTCCCGGTCAGCGCGCAGGTGACCAGCAGGCCGATCGGCGCGGTGTTCGGCATCGACAGCCGACTGCACCCGTTCGCCGCCATGGCGGCCTGGCGCCGGGCCGGATCGGATCCGGCGGTGCTGCGGCGCGGCGACGTGCGGGCCGCGGTGCTCGGCGAAGCACGCGCCGCCGGGGCGGATCCGCGGCTCGGGTCGGTGTTCCGGATCGCCCACGCGGCGTCCGGGTTCCCGGTGCCCGCGGACGCGTTGGGGGCCGAGGCGGCGGCCGCGGGCGCCGACCCGCTGGCGTTCCTGTACGACGCGCTGGTGGCAGGCGACGGAACGGCGCTGTTCTACCGGCCTGCGGTCAACTACGACGGCGGCGACGACCGGTGGGTCGAGCGCATGCTGCGGTCGCCCCACGCCGTCCCCGGGCTCGGCGACGGCGGCGCGCACTGCTCGATGATCTCGGACATGTCCTCGCCGACGACGCTCCTGACCTACTGGGGGCGCGACCGGCCCTCGGGCGCGCTGCTGCCGGTCCCGTGGCTGGTCAAGCGCCAGACCGCGGATGCCGCCGACCTCGTCGGCCTCCGCGACCGTGGTCGGCTCGCACCCGGGATGAAGGCCGACATCAACCTGATCGACTTCACGCGGCTCCGCGCCCACGCCCCGGAAATGGCCGTGGACCTCCCGGCCGGCGGACAACGCCTGGTGCAACGGGCCGACGGATACCGGCACATGGTGGTCTCCGGCGAAGTCGCGTTCACCGACGGGGAGCACACGGGCGCCATGCCGGGCCGGGTGGTGCGCCGCACATAGGACGACATGGGGTGTGCTGCTGAGCCGTTCGGGTGGTTCGGCGGGCGAAGCGCTTGGCGGCGTGCGCTGCGGATATGGCCACGTCATGCGAACCGCAACTGCTCTGCCCCTGATTCCGCTGCTCCTGCTCGCCGCCGCACCCGCGACCGCGGCGACGGCGGCGCCCGGCCATGCCGGTGCGCCGCCGTGCGCGCCCGAGGACTTGGTCGTCGAAGCCCACGAACTCCCGCCCATCGCCCAGGCCGTCGTCCTGGTGCACGTCACCAACACGAGCGACGCGGCGTGTACGGTCGACCGCTTCCCGACCGTGACGTTCGGCGACCTGGACGGCAGCGCCCGGCCGGAGCCGCCGGCGTCCAGCGTGCCGTACGCCATCAACGCGCACGGGGACATCTACGCCGCCGTGCGCACCGACGACGGCAGCGGCAACACCCGGTACGTCCCGACGCTGACCGTGTCCGCCGACCCCGCCCACCCGGGGACCACCTTCACGGCCGCCGAGATCGGCGCGCCCACGCCCGGGATCCCGGTGTACGACCCGATCACCACGTGGTGGTTCGGCACCCCGGACGACGCGATCGCGGCGCTGCCGCCGCGCTGATTCCCCGCGTCGGTTCCCGCGCGATCCCCGCGGGGACCCGCTCGATCCCCGCAGTACCGAGGCGGCCCCGTACTCCCGTCGGGGCCGCCTCTCACGCGTCGTGGAACACCAGCCCCAGCGTGCGCCGCCGCCCCGACCGCACCGTGCTGACGCCGTGCCGCACCGCGCCCGCCGACCAGCCGCGGACCGACCGCACCGGGCGGTCTCGGGTGGTGAACACCAGGCCGTGCCCCTGCGGCAGCACCGTCGCCGTGCCGCGGGACTGCGCGCGGGCCCGCTGTTCGAGCAGCAGGAACTCGCCGCCGGTGTAGTCCTCTCCCGGCACGTCGAGGCCGATCACCACCTGGAGCGGGAACACCAGGTCGCCGAACAGGTCGCGGTGCAGCGCGTTCCAGTCGCCGGGCCCGTAGCGCAGCAGGATCTGCGAGCCCTTGACCTGCCCGGCCTCGTGGCACATCGCCAGCCACGTCTCCAGGTCGTCCGGCCACGGCGCGGGACGCCCCAGCCGCGCGGCCCAGTCGCGGGCGATGGGCAGCAATCGCGGGTAGAACGCGCGCCGCAACGCGGCCACGGGTTCCGGGGCGGGGTCGGCGAAGTAGCGGTACCGGCCGGAGCCGAAGCGGTGCCGGGCCATGTCGACCGTGGAGCGGAACAGCTCGGTGCGGTCGTACCAGGCGGCCAGGTCGCGGCACTGCGCGGGCGTGAGGATCGGCGGTGTCAGCGCGCCGCCGGCGGCGTCGAGTTCCGTGCCGAGAGCGGACCAGTCGGCGTCGGCCACGCGGCGGACGGCTCCGTCGAGGCCCGCCGCGGGCGGTGCGGGTGCTGCGGGTGGTGCGGGTGGTGCTGGGGTCACAGGTGCAGTGGTCATGAGTCCTCCGGTGCCCAAGCCTGCCGCGCGAGCGGCTTGCGAACCGGCGGAAATCGGACATCGCGCTGGGTGTGGCCTACTCGGCGGGTCTACTCGGCGTGGCTGTTGCCGATCTCGACGCGCACTCCGTCCGGGTCCTCGAGGAAGACCAGCTCGTTGCGGCCTGCCGGCATGTCCACGATCGTCCGTGTGTGCTCCAGCACCCGGCCTCCGCACGCGACCAAGTGGGCGACGGTCGCCGTGACGTCGTCGGCGACGAAGGCGATGTGGGTGAGGCCCACGATGTTCCGCCGGTTCGACGGCGTGCCGTCCACCGCGGGCGAGCGGTAGTGCAGCAACTCGATGGTCATGGCTTCCTTGCGGATGAACTGCGCCGTGAGGTCGATCTCACCGGGCACCTCCAGGCCTTTGCCGTACTCGGTGCCGATCGGGTAGGTCGCGAACGGCTCGAAACCCAGCCCGTCGCAGTAGAACCGCAGCGACGCGGCGAGGTCGGTCACACAGATACCGAAGTGGCTCGTCTCGGTGCGTACCTGAGGCGCAGTCACGGGCTGGGGCATGGGCTGTCCTTTCCTCGACATGGTGGTACACATTTGCAACGCGGTGTTGCACTATGACTCCCGCAGGAAAGCACACACCCCCGGCATGCTCCAGCGGCATGTGCGAACTTTCTTGAGAGGCAGCACTTGTGACGGAACGTCAGTCACCGCCCACGGAGCGCGTGGTGCAGGTCCTCAACTTGTTCGCCGACCACCCCGACCGCCGCTGGACCCTCACCGGCGTCGCGGAGGCGCTCGGTCTGACCAAGGCGACCTGCCTGGGCATCCTCGGCGTGCTGACCGACGCGGGCTTCGCGACGCGCGACGACGCCAAGACGTACGGCCTCGGCCCGGCGCTCCTGCGCCTCGGCTGGGCCGCGGAGACCGGTCTCGCCTCGCTCGACGTCGTCCGGCCGCACATGGCCCGGCTCTACGACCGCGTCGGCATGCCGTGCGTGCTGGTGTCCGTGCACCAGGACCATCTCGTCGTGGTCGACCGCATCGGCCCCATCGGGCCCGCCGACCAGCGCGACCTGGTCGGCGACCGGTTTCCCTTCACGCCGCCGCTCGGCCTCGTCAACGTCGCGTGGGCCGACGACGCCACGGTCGACGCCTGGCTCGCCCGCACCCCGCTCGCCCCCATCGGCGTGGGCGAGGAGACCACCCGCGACCTCGTCCGGGCCGCCCGCGCGCAGGGCTACCTCGTCGAACGCCGCGTCGGCGCGGCCGGGACGCCGAACGTCCTGCTCGCCAACCTGATCGGCTCCGACCTCCCGCCCGCGGTCGTCAAGGAACTCCTGGGCCATCTGCCGCCGACCGACTGGTCCGAATACGTGCGCGAGCTGCCCGCCGACGACGCCGCCGAGATCGACCTGTGGTGCGTATGCGCGCCCGTGTACGACCGGCGCGGGCACCAGCGCTACACGCTCACCCTGATGGGGGACACCACCCCGGTCCCGGCGGGCGAGATCCGCGCCCGGGCAGCCGAGCTGGTCGCGGCCGCGCAGGCCGCCTCGGCCTCCCTGGGCGCCCGGCCGAACTGACGCCACCGGCCGCTTACGACTTCTCCGGATCCGCGACGACAAGAACCTGCGACGACAAGAACCTGCGACGCAAAGGAGCACGCCCATGCCCGTCCCCACCAAAGAGCAACTGCTCACCTGGGCGCACCAGTACGTGGCCACGTGGAACGCCGGCGACAAGGCGGGCTTCGAAGCCAACTGGCGCGCCGTCGCCCCCGGCCACTTCCGCATGCTCGACCCGGTCGGCACGCCCGAGAAGGTCGGCTTCGAGGAGTGCTGCCTGAACCCGTTCGACCTGTTCCAGCCGAAACTGCAGTTCCGCATCCAGCCCGGCACCCTGTTCGTCTGCGGCAACGAGGTCGCCTGGGTGATGGAGAACCACTTCACCACCGACGAAGGCCGCAAGACCGTGGTGCTCAGCATCGAGACCTACCGCTTCGAGGCCGACGGCTCCGCGGTGCTGCGCACCTTCTACGACGTGCCCGACCACGGCGACGGCGAACTCGGCGAGATCTTCCAGACGTACCTGCCCTGACCCGCCCTCGCCCCGCACCACCCCCGCGGGGAAACACCCCTGCTCTGAACCACCCCTTGTCCTGAACCACCCCTTGTCCTCACCCACCGCTTGTCCCGACCCACCCCCGGCGGCGCCCCGGCCGCCGTCCTCGGAGAACGGAGCGCCGCACCATGGCCCCTGTCGTCCCGTCCGGCCGTCTCGTCTACGGCATGCAACTGCCCGTCCAGACCAAGAGCAAGAGCACCGCCGAGCCGTGGGAGCGCGACGCCGGCGTCGACGCCATCGTCACCGTCGCCCAGCACGCCGAGAACACCGGATTCTTCTACGTCGGCGTCTGCGACCACATCGGCGTCCCGGCCGGCCCGGAAGCCGACCATATGGGCACCACCTGGTACGACTGCGTCGCCACGCTCGGCATGCTCGCCGGACTGACCCGCACCGTGCGGCTGGTCTCGACCGTGTTCATCCCCGCCTACCGGCACC
Source organism: Yinghuangia aomiensis (assembly GCF_039542225.1). Taxonomy (NCBI): domain Bacteria; kingdom Bacillati; phylum Actinomycetota; class Actinomycetes; order Kitasatosporales; family Streptomycetaceae; genus Yinghuangia; species Yinghuangia aomiensis. The sequence continues at coordinate 187,825 of NZ_BAABHS010000011.1, forward strand.
CGCTCGCCACCGCGAAGTCGTTCATGACGCTCGACAACCTGTCGAACGGCCGCATCGTCCTCGGCGTCGGCGCCGGCCACCTGCGCGGCGAATTCGACGCGCTGGGCGTGCCGTTCGAGAAGCGCGGCGCGCTTACCGACGAGGCACTCGACGGCATCCGCGCCGCCTTCGACGCGGAGTTCCCCAAGCTGACCGGCGAGCGGTTCCGGGACGGCGGCATGGGCCTCGGCCCGCGGCCGGTGCAGCCGTCGATCCCGATCTGGATCGGCGGCAAGGCCCGCCCGGCGCTGCGCCGGGTCGCGCTGCGCGGCGACGGCTGGATCCCGCAGGCCACGCCTCGCGAGCAGATGACCGAGGACATCGCCTACATCCGCGCGCTGCGCGAGGAGAACGGCCTGCCCGAGGCGCTGGACATCGGCTTCATCACCGAGCCCGTCCACGTCGGCACCCCGACCTGGGACCTCGGCGACGGCCCGGTGGTCAGCGGAAAGCCCGAGGAGATCGCCGAACGCATGCGCGAGATGGGCGAGATCGGCGTCAACCACCTCCAGGTCCGCTTCCGCAACCGGTCGCTGACCGAGCTGCAGGACCAGATGTCGGCGTGGCACACCGAGGTCGCTCCGCTGCTGAACGACTGACGCGTTCACCGACGGTCGGAGCGTCGTCCCCGGTCATCCGGAGGGCCGGGGACGACGCCCATAACGGAGTGCTTTGCTCCGTATCGGGTAGGGTCGCCTTGTGCCTTCCACCCGACGTCGCCCGGCTCCACGGCAGGCCGAGGCCGACCGCAACGACCGCGAACTGCTGCGCGCCGCCCGCGAAGTGCTCGCCGAGGACGGCGCGCACGCGTCGGTCGCGGCCATCGCCGCCCGCGCCGGGGTCGGCATCGGCAGCCTGTACCGCCGCTATCCGACCAAGGACGACTTGTTCCGGCACTTGGTCGACCTGTCGCTCGACCACTGGGTCGCCGTCCTGGAGGCAGCCGGCGCGGAAGCGGACGCGTGGACCGCGCTGTCGGTGTTCCTCACCCAAGGACTGGAGTCCGACAGCAGCGGCTCGCTCGCCGCGATCGCCGGGACGGTCGAGATCACCCCGGCGATGCGCGCCAAGGACGACCGCAGCGAAGCGATGCTGACCGCGCTCGTCCAGCGCGCCCACGACGCGGGCGTGCTGCGCCCGGACGTGTCCACCTCCGACATGTGGGCGCTCGTCGAACAACTCACTCCCGCGCCGATGATCGAACAACTGCGCAAACGCGGCCTCGCCGACCAGCTCCCGGCCGCGGCCGCCGCCCGGCGCCGCGTCATCGCGATCGTGCTGGACGGCCTGCGCGCCCCGGGCAGCCCGCTGCCGGACGCGCCGCCGCCGAAGGCGGTGTTCGACCGGCGCTGGGAAACGGGCTGAGGGGCTTCGGGCGCGGCTCCGCGCTTCGGCCGTCGGGTTGGGGGCCGGTTCAGACGTCGCGGAACCCGGCGAAGTACCCCGCGATCATGTCCTCGCCCCCGTGCCCCGCGGCATCGGCGCGCCGGAACCGGTCGCCCGCGGCCTCCGTGACGTCGACCGCGATGCCCGCCTTCCGGGCGGCGTCGGCGATCAGCCGGGTGTCCTTCTCCGCGTTGCGCACCGTGAAACTCGGGGTGAAGTCGCCCGCCCGCACCGCCGCCATCTTCGCCTGCAGGTAGCCGCTGTCCATGGGCCCGCCGGTCACCACCGCGGCAAAGTCCGCGGCGTCCACGCCCAGGCCGTCGGCGAGCGCGAGGACTTCGCCGACGACGGCGGTGAGCGCGATGGCGTAGTCGACGGTCACCAGCTTCAGCCGGGAGGCCGAGCCGACGTCCCCGGTGCGCACGGTCTTGCTGCCGACCGCGTCGAACACCGCGTCGGCGCGGTCGTCCCGCGGACCGCCCGCGAGGACCACCAGCGTCCCCGCCTCGGCGGGCTGCCGTGTCCCTTGCACGGGGGCGTCGACGAAGACCAGCCCGTGCTGCTCGGCGAACGAGGCCAGGCCGTCGAGCGCGGTGAGCCCGACGGTGCTCATCTGCGCCCAGCACTGGCCGGACCGGAGAGCCGACTCCGCGGCATCCATGGCCGACGCCACTGCTTCCCCGTCGCTCAGCATCGTCACGACGACGTCCGCGCCGTCGACCGCCTCGGCCGGATCCGCGGCAATCCGCGCCCCCGCGGCGCCCAGCGGCTCGGCCCGCTCCCGCGTGCGGTTCCACACGCTCAGCCGATGTCCCGCGGCGAGGATGTTGCGGCCCATGGCCGCGCCCATGATTCCGGTTCCGAGCAGTGCGACGGCGGTCATGGCGGCTCCGATCGTGGTGGCGAGGTCGTACGGGGCCGAGGCCGACGGCTGACGCACCACCGGCCGACAACGGCGGATTCCCCCGGGCGGCTGCCCGGGCATGGCGGTGGCACCACGCTATCCACCACTTGCTGCCGGGGCGGGCATGGACGTGCCGAAATGCCGGATCATGTCGAGGCATCCGAGGCATCCGAGGCCCCCGAGACGCTTCGCCGGACCCGGCCACCGACAGCACCGGCGAGGCCGAGGCGGCGCCCGAAGCTTCCGGAAACCGCACACGGCGGGCACGTGGGACGCCGATATCCACCGTTCACGTCTTAGGCTTCGAGCGTGCCCGCTGTCCCCGCCACGCCCGGCGACGCCGTCGCTCCGCCGCCCTCCGGCGCCATCGTCAACGCCTGCCTGCGCGACGGCCGGGGCGGCAGTCCGACCGCCGTGCTGCCCGAGAGCGGCCTCACCGAAGCGGAACGGCGCGCCGTCCCCGCACGCCTGGGCACCTCGCACGCCGTGTTCGTTGCCGCCGAGATCGCGCCCGACGGCGAAATCACCGCCGCACTGCGGTTCTTCACCACCGCAGGCGAGCTGCCCGCGTGCGGGCACGGCACCGTGGCCGCGCTGGCGTACCTGGCCGAGTTGTGGGGGATCGGCGGTGGGCCGGTGAGGCTACGCACGCACGGGCAGGCGGTCGAAGGGCACGTCGCCGCTCATCCCTACGGCTACGAGGCGGTGTTCACCCCAGGCGGGGTGGATATCCGCGAACCGGGCGAGGGGGAGTGGGAGGCAGTGGTGCGGGCCCTGCGGATTCCGGGGGCCGGCGCCGGGCGGGGCACGAGTCTCGGCGCGCGAGGGGGCACGAGTCGTGGCACGGGGCTTGGTGCTGGTGCTGGTGCTGGTGCTGGCGGTGGCGGTGGCGGTGGCACGCGGCGCGGCGCGAGCGCTGCCGCGGAGTCCGCATGTCCCCAGTCGCGTCACCCCCAGCCGCACCACGACCCCCGCCTCGCCACCCTCGGCCGTCCCCGCCTCCTCGTCCCCGTCGCCGACCGTGCCGTGCTCGCCGCCCTCGCCCCCGATCTCGACGAACTCCGCGACGCCTGCGACCGCGTCGGCCTGCTCGGCTGCTACGTCCACACCGTCCCCACGCCCCAAGGCCGGGCTGCCGCCCGCATGTTCGCCCCGTCGATCGGCGTGCCCGAGGACATCGCCAACGCCAACAGCACCGCGTGCCTCGCGGCCCGCATGGCGGCCGACGGCGTGCACGCGATCGCCGTCGACATGGGCGACTCGCTCGGGAGCCCCGCCACGATCACCGCGGGCACCCGGCCCGGGCCCGACGGCCGCTCGGCGTTCCACGTCGGCGGGGTCGCGGTCGTGGACCGGGTCATTCCGCGGTGAGCGCCTGCTCCTCGTCCGACACCCCGTCCGCCCGCCGGTGTCCCTCCCGGTGCGCGAGCACCTCGCTCATGTGGTCTTCGGCCCAGTCCTTGAGGCCGGCCGTCACCTGGTTCAGCGACATGCCGAGGCCGGTCAGCTCGTAGGTGACCGTGACCGGCACGGTGGGCGTGACGGTACGCGTGACCAGGCCGTCGGCTTCCAGCGAGCGCAGCGTCTGGGTGAGCATCTTCTGGCTGGCGCCCGCGAGCCGGCGGGACAGCTCGGAGTAGCGCATCGACCGGGGGCCGTCCCCGTGCTCGATGCCCGGACGGTGCGGGCCGTCGCTGCCGAGCGCCGCGAGGATCAACGCGACCCACTTGTCGGAGATCCGGTCGAGCAGCTGACGGCTGGGGCAGCCCTCCATGAACGCGTTGTAGCTCGTCCTCGCCTCGGCCCGCCGCTGAGCCGCCGTCTGCGTCGACATCGTTCGCTCCTTCGGTACCCGACGGGGGCTTACGCACTTTCAAGTGCCTTCTTTTGCCGCGAGGTTAACGAAACCAGCATGGAGCACGGAAACGATCACCCCGATCACACCGGAGCAAGACCATGCAGACCGCCACTTTCCGCACCGCCGTCGTCCGCGTCCCGAACGGGCCCGACTCGATCGAGATCATCGACGTGCCCGTCGCCGAGCCCGGCCCCGGCCAGGTCCGCGTCGCCATCGCCGCGGCGACGGTCAACCCCACCGACCTCGGGGTCGCCGCGGGCTTCTTCCACGCGATCGGCATGGTCCGGCAGCCCGAGCACACCGGCCTGGGCTGGGAATTCGCCGGTGTCGTGGATGCGGCCGGGCCGGGCGCCGACGTGGCCGTCGGCACCCGGGTGGCCGGCCTGGTGGTCGGCTTCGACCGCGACTACGGCACCTACGCGGAACAGATCGTGGTCGCCGCGGCCGACGTCGTCCCGGTCCCGGACGACCTGGACCTGGTCGCCGCGACCACCGTCCCGCTGAACGGGTCGGCCGCCGCGCACGCCGTCGACCTGCTCGGCGACGCGCCCGCCGAGGCCGCCCGGCTGCTGGTGACCGGCGCCGCGGGAGCGGTCGGCGCGAACGTCGCCGTCCTGGCCCGGGCCCGCGGCTGGCAGGTCACCGGGCTCGCCCGCGACGGCGACGAGGAGTTCGTCCGCGGCCTCGGCGCCGACTTCACCACGCACGCCGAGCCGGGCTGGGACGCCGTCGTCGACCCGGCGCAACTGAACGACAAAGCCCTCGGACTGGTCCGCGACGGCGGCGCCTACGTCGGCCTCCGGCCCGGGCTCGGACCCGCCGCCGAACGCGGAATCTCGGTCGCTTCCGTGGTCACCACCTCCGACCGCGCCCGCATCGCCGACCTCCTCGCCCGCGCCGCCGCGGGCGACCTCCCGGCCCGGGTCCACGCCGTCGTCGCCTTGGACCAAGCCGCCGACGCCCACCGCGCCACCGCCCGGGGCGGCCTCCGCGGCCGCTACGTCATCTGTCCCTGAGCCGCCTGCCCTCAGGTCTCCTTCCGCAGGCTCTCCACCAGCCGGTCCACGAACTCCGCCTGCGCCGCGTTGATTTTCCGGCGGGCCTCGTCCGGGCCGAACCACTCCGCCCGGTCGACCTCCGGGAAGCTCCGCAGCACGCCGGAGCCGCGCGGCCACTCCACCTCGGCGAGGTTGCCGACCAGGCTTGCGACGTCGAAGTCACCGGAAACCGCCCACGCGGTGACGACCTTCCCGCCGCGCTGGGTGACCGAGCCGAGCGGGACGGCGAGCGCCGGGTCGACCTCGGCGCCGGTCTCCTCGCGGAACTCCCGCACCGCGGCGTCGAGCGGCGCTTCGCCGCCGGTGTACTCGCCCTTGGGGATCGACCACGCGCCCGCGTCCCGCCGCGCCCAGAACGGCCCGCCGGGATGGACCAGCAGCACCTCGACCACTCCGTGGCGCATGCGGTGGAGGAGGATCCCGGCACTCTGCTTCGGCATGCGGGTGCTTATGCCCGGCCCGCGCACCCCGAACCGCACCGCCCGCCGGAAGCCACGGAGCCCCCCCCGAAGCGGCGGAAACGCCGATCGCGCCCGATTCCGTGTCGACGACGACACGGAATCGGGCGCGATCGCCCGGCTCACCGGCGCCCGGCGGACCTCACCGAAGCAACGTCCGCCGGCCCGGACCGGCGGTCGTCACACGTCGAACCGGTCCAGGTCCATGACCTTCGTCCACGCGGCCACGAAGTCGGACACGAACTTCTTCTTCGCGTCCGCGCTCGCGTAGACCTCGGCCAGCGCGCGCAGCTCCGAGTGCGAGCCGAAGACCAGGTCGACGCGGCTGCCGGTCCACTTGACCGCACCCGTGGCGCGGTCGCGGCCCTCGAACGCCGAGGCGTCCTCGGACGTCGGCGTCCAGACCGTCCCCATGTCGAGCAGGTTGACGAAGAAGTCGTTCGTCAGCACGCCCGGCGTCGCGGTGAACACGCCCTGCTGCTGCGCCGATCCGTGGTTGATGCCGAGCACCCGAAGGCCGCCGAGCAGCACGGTCGTCTCGGGTGCGCTGAGGGTCAGCAGGTTCGCCTTGTCGAGCAGCAGGTACTCGGCGGACAGCCGGTTGCCCTTGCCCAGGTAGTTGCGGAACCCGTCGGCGCCCGGTTCCATGGCCGCGAACGACTCGACGTCGGTCTTCTCCTGCGTGGCGTCCACCCGGCCCGGCGTGAACGGCACCACGACGTCGAAGCCCGCGCTCTTCGCGGCCTGTTCGACACCGACGCCGCCCGCGAGGACGATCACGTCGGCCAGCGACACCTTCTTTCCGCCGGTCTGCGCCGCGTTGAAGGCCTCCTGCACGCCTTCGAGCCTGCCGATGACCGCGGCCAGCTCGTCCGGCTCGTTGACCTCCCAGCCGGCCTGCGGCTGGAGGCGGACCCGGGCGCCGTTCGCGCCGCCGCGCTTGTCGCTGCCGCGGAACGACGAAGCCGACGCCCACGCCGTCGACACCAGCTGCGCGACGGACAGGCCCGAGGCGGCGATCGCCGCCTTGAGCGCCGCCACGTCGTCCGCCTCGATCCGCGCGTAGTCAGCGTCCGGCAGCGGGTCCTGCCACAGGAGTTCCTCGGACGGGACCTCCGGGCCGAGGTAGCGGACGACCGGGCCCATGTCGCGGTGCGTCAGCTTGTACCAGGCGCGGGCGAACGCGTCCGCGAACGCGTCCGGGTTCTCCAGGAAGCGGCGCGAGATCTGCTCGTACGCCGGGTCGAAGCGCAGCGACAGGTCCGTCGTCAGCATCGTCGGCGCGTGCGTCTTCGCCGGGTCGAACGGGTCCGGCACGGTGCCGTCGCCGGCGCCCGCCTTGGGCCGCCACTGGTGGGCGCCCGCGGGGCTGTCGAACTGCTCCCACTCGTAGCCGAAGAGGATCTCGAAGAAGGTGTTGTCCCACTGGGTCGGCGTGTTCGTCCAGATGCCCTCGAGGCCGCTGGTGATCGCGTCGCCGCCGACGCCGCTCTCGAAGGTGCTCTGCCAGCCGAGGCCCTGCTGCTCGAGCGCTGCCCCCTCGGGCTCCGCGCCGACGTTCTCCGCCGGTCCGGCGCCGTGCGTCTTGCCGAACGTGTGGCCGCCGGCGATCAGCGCGACGGTCTCCTCGTCGTTCATCGCCATGCGGCGGAACGTCTCGCGGATGTCGCGGGCCGCCGCGATCGGGTCCGGGTTGCCGTTCGGGCCCTCCGGGTTGACGTAGATGAGGCCCATCTGGACGGCGCCGAGCGGGTTCTCCAGCTCCCGGTCGCCGCTGTAGCGCTCGTCGTCGAGCCAGCCGGACTCCGGGCCCCAGTAGACGTCTTCCTCCGGGTCCCACACGTCCTCGCGGCCGCCGCCGAAGCCGAACGTCTCGAAGCCCATGGTCTCTAGGGCGACGTTGCCGGTGAGGATCATCAGGTCGGCCCACGAAAGGCTCTGGCCGTACTTCTGCTTGACCGGCCACAGCAGGCGGCGCGCCTTGTCCAGGTTGCCGTTGTCCGGCCAGCTGTTCAGCGGCGCGAACCGCTGCTGCCCGGCACCGGCGCCGCCGCGGCCGTCGCTGATGCGGTAGGTGCCGGCGCTGTGCCAGGCCATCCGGATCATCAGCGGGCCGTAGTTGCCGAAGTCGGCGGGCCACCAGTCCTGCGATGTGGTGAGGACCTCGGCTATGTCGCGCTTCACGGCGGCGAGGTCGAGCGACTCGAACGCCGCCTTGTAGTCGAAGTCCGCACCCAGCGGGTTCGCCACGTCGGGGTTCTGCGCAAGGATCTTCAGGTTCAGCCGGTTCGGCCACCACTGCCGGTTGCCGCCGCCCTGCGTCGGGTGCGGGGCGCGTCCGTGGACGACCGGGCAACCGCCTGCGGCATTTGCGTCTTGGTTCTCGGACATCGGAAATCCTTCCGGGCTGGTTCCGGGGCTAGGTGGTTCGCACTGCACGGGAACTGCGACAGGTGGAGGGGCCCGGGTATTCCGGGCACGGCACCCCGTCGGCAACGGCCGGCACCTCGGCGGCGGTCATAACTCAAGCTAACTTCGCAGAGGCGAACGATTCAAGGCAATGAATGACTCAAGTCTGAGTGGGTGCGCGAGGTAACGTTTACCCCTTTTGCCGTGCACAGGGAACGGCGCCACGCCGGAAAGGGGCCGAAACCGAACGGCCGACTGCCCGGCGGGCGCCGTGGATACGAGGGGAATGCTGGGGTCGCGAAGGGCTCGGCGGGGCGGGGCCCGGAGGGGCTCGGCGGGGTTACGCGGCCCGCGTCCAAGTCGGTGCGGTGCGCGCCCAGTCACGCGCCCACGCCGCCTTGCGCAGCCGCATGAACAGCTTGGACTCCGCCGCGGCCAGCGCGACGAGCAGGCCCGCGCCGATGAACGTGGTCGCCAGGCCGAAGCCCACGGCGTCCACCACGAGCCGCTCGTGCGGCGACGGGGGCGCGGCCGGCTGCCCGGCGCGGTCCAGCCAGATCGTCGTGGGCTCGCCCGTGTGGCCGACCGAACGGACATCCGCCAAACCGGTGTGCGGGGTGCCGTCCGCGGCCGTCCACGTCACGGTCGCCTTCACGCTGTCGCTGCCCGACCACGGGCCGCCGACCGAGTACACGTTCTGCTGGAGCACCGCCGGGACCGGGTGGATCGCAGCCGCGACCGTACGCTGGTGGGCCTCCGCATTGTCGAGCTGCACGCGCGCGGCCAGGAAACCCAGCGCGGGCAGCGCCAGCGCGAGCAGCAGCGCCAGCGCGGCGAACACTTCGTGACAGGCCTGGCCGCGGGTACGCAGCACGCTGCGGTGCAGATGCCAGCGGATCCGGTGCGGACGGCTCGCCGGGCTCGGCGGATGGAGATCTCCCGTGGTGCTCATGTCGGTGCCCTCCGATCGAGCCACGCCGTCGGCGGCGTACGGACCCGCCGCCGGATCCGCGATCCCGCCGTCCTCCCAGCCTCGCCGCTCGGCGCGCCTTGCGCATACCGGTGGCACACCGGGAGCGGGACCCCGCCGATCCCGTGTCTTTTTCCAGTGTCCCGCCGCACGGCCCGCTCGGCAGCGCGACCGCACCGGAAATCCGCCGCGCGCACGGCGCGTGGCCAATCGCGGTAACCCGGTGGTGACCAGGAGTGTCAAAGCCCTCAATCGGGTGGATATTGCCACAATGAGCTGATGCCCAGGCACACTCCGTCCCGGGAGCGGCCCGCAGGTCTCGGACCGCTGCTGGCCCTCGTCGCGCTCATCACGGTCATCGGCATCTTCACGCCGAGCTACGTGCGCCTCGCCGGCCCGCTCCTCGCCGTACCGCCCGCGCTGGCCGCGGCCCGCCTGAGCCCTCGGGACACCGGCTACGTCGGCGCCGCCTCCCTGTTGGGCGAGGTCGTCATCGGCATCGGCCACTACGACCTCGACGCCTTCAACTGGCTCGTCCAGGCCGCGGCCGTCGTGCTCGTCAGCATCGTCGGCGTCTACCTCGCCCAACTGCGCGAATCGCAGCTCGACCAGCTCGTCCGCACCCGGCGTATCGCCGAGATCGCCCAGCAGCTCGTGCTGCGCCCGCTCCCGCCGCGCCTCGGACCGCTGCGCGTCGCCCAGCTGTACTTGGCCGCGGAGCGGGAGATCCAGCTCGGCGGCGACCTGTACGCCGCGGTACGGACCCGCTCCGGCACCCGCGTGCTGATCGGCGACGTCCGCGGCAAGGGCCTGCCCGCGGTCGGCGACGCCGCCCAGCTCCTCGGCGCGTTCCGCGGGACCGCGCACCAGCAGCCCGACCTCGTCGCACTCGCCGACATCCTGGACGCCGGGGTCACCGGCCACCATGTCGAGGACGGCGAGGAGAACCTGCCGCAGGAGAGCTTCATCACCGCCGCGCTGGTCGACATCCCGGACGAGACCGCGGTCCTGCGGCTCGTGCAGTGCGGGCATCCGCCGCCGCTGGTGCTCAGCGGGCACCGGGTCCGCGTCCTGGAGGCCGCGCACACATCGCCGCCGCTGGGCCTCGACCTGGGGCCGGTGGAACGCGGGACGGACACGTACGCGTTCGGCGCGGGCGACGTGCTGCTGCTCTACACCGACGGGGTGGTCGAGGCCCGCGACGCCGGCGGGGCGTTCTACCCGCTGGCCGAGCGACTCCCGCAGTGGTCCGGGGACAGTCCGGAGGACCTGCTGGACCATCTGCGTGCGGACTTGCTCGCCTACGCGGGGCACCGGCTGGACGACGACGCGGCGATGGTCGCCATCGCCCGGGAAGCGTGACGGGCTCCGGCCCTGGTCAGCCCGCCGCCCGGGTGCCGTCCCCGATCCGCATCCCGGTGTCCGGGCCGGATTCCAGCGCGGGCACCGGGATGCGGATCGGAGACGGCAGCCGGCGTGGCGGGCCGGTGTCGACGACCGCGCCGGGCACGGTGAGCCGGGTCGGCGGCGCCGGGCGGCGGCGCAGGGGCGTGATGCCGCCTTGCAGGTTCTCGTCGTGGCTGCCCGCGTGGCGGCCGGCCCGGCGGGACGTGGGGACGGCGGGCGGGTCGGAGCGCAGACGGGTGACCGGCGCGTGGGCCGCCGTGGGGGAGACGGCGTCGGGATCGGTCGGCAGGGCGTCGGTCAGCAGGGTGTCGGTCAGCCGGACCGCGTGCAGGCAGTCTTCGGCCAGGCGGCGCAGGGTCTGGGTGGCTTCCGGCCACAGGGCGCCCGCCGGGTCGTCCGCGAGGCGGATCAGGGTGTGGGCGACGCGGCCGAGCGGCGTGCGGAGTTCGCGTTCCAGCAGCGCCGCGGTCTTGTTGCGCTGCTCGGTCATCGCGTGGACGGCGGAGCGGTCGGCGAACGCCACGATGGCGCCGACGATGCGGTCCCCGTCGGTGACCGCGGCGGTGCTCAGTTCGACCGGGCGGGCGGTGCCGTCCCGGTGCCACAGGACCGCGTCGGCGCTGCGGTGCCCGCGGCCGGTGCGGAGGGTCGAGGTCAGCAGCGCCATGTCCGGGTCGAGCGGGGCGCCGTCGGCGTGCGCGGGCATGGCGAGCGGCAGAAACTCGCGCCCGCCGAGGTCGGCGGCGCCGTAGCCGAGGAACCGGGTGGCGGCCGGGTTGGCCAGCACGATGCGGCCCCGGGCGTCGACACCGACGACGCCTTCGGCGGTGGCGCGCAGGATCGTCGTGGTCTGGCTGTGCAGGCGGCGCAGTTCCGCTTCCAGGCACAGCCGCGCGGTGAGGTCGCTGATCGTGACCAGCAGCAGGCCGCGGTCGTCGTGCACGACTCCGTGCAGGTCGAAGCCCGAGACGGGGAAGGCCGCTTCGTGGCCGACGTCGGCGTGCCGCACCGGCCGGACCGCGACCTCGGCGGTGAACTCGAAGCTGTCGGTGCAGCGCACGGTCATGCGCGCGACCGCGTCCGCCTGGTCGTCGTGGTCCGGGCCGCCCGGTGTCCGGCTCAGGTCGAACTGCGGGAGGACGTCCAGAACACCGAGGCCGACAAGGTGGGTTCCGGGCGCCTGCAAGCTGTCCACGGCGGCGGTGTTGGCGCCGACGATGGTGGCGTTGCCGTTCACCAGCAGGATCGCCTGCGGGAACGCGTCGAGGATGCCCGGGAGCCGCGCCCCGGTCCGCCGGTCGGGCGCGGCGCTCGCGGGGTACGGCACCAGGTCGGACGGGTGCGTTCCGGTGGGCGCGGGCGATTCCACCGGAGCAATGCCTGCGTAGTTCACTCTGCCGCCAATCTCGGAGCGGGTAGGCGAGGCCGCCGCCGCACACGTGTCACCCGGGCGGGAACGGACGGATCCGGGCGAAGTGCGACGGTGCTGGTGCGGGGCCGGGCGAAGTGGGGCGGTGCTCGTGCTCGTGCTGGTGCTCGTGCTGGTGCGGGGCGGGTGCGGGGCGAGCCCGGACGGGGCGGCCGAAGCCGCCCGCCGCCCGGGCTCGCCGTGCGGTGGTGCCGCGTGTGCGGGTCAGGCCTCCCGCGGGATCACACGCGGCGCCGCCGCCGGGCGATCACGAACAAGGCCGCGCCGCCCGCAAGGGCGACCGCCGCGGCACCGGCGACGATCGTCGTGGCATTGCCCGAGCCACCGGTCTGGGCCAGCGATCCGCCGTTGTCCGGGGCGGGGGGCGCGGACTCCGACGGGGTGGCGCCCGGGGAGCCGGCCGGGGCGCTCGGCTGCCCGGGCGGCACCGACCCGGCGGGCGCCGACGGCCGCGGCGGTGTCGGCTGACCCGGCTGGGTCGGCTGACCGGGCTTGGCGGGCTCGGTCGGCGGCGGCACCGGCTGCCCGGGGCCCTCCGGCTTGCACGCGAACGCGGGCGACCCGGACCACGGGTAGTTGTGGCTTTCGTTGCCCGAGCCGTGGGTCTTCACGTTCCCGCCCGCATACAGGCGGCCGTTGGTGCTCGCGGTGAGGTCCGCGTTCGCCTTCGGGGCGAGGATCGAGCCCATGAAGTTCCCGCCCCCGCCGAGCGTCAGTGCCGGGGTTTCCCGGAAATTGTAGAGAATCCGCGACGCGGCTTCCCCGAAGTTTTTCGAGGTGTACACGTCGACCCGGTCGTCGTTGAATCCGACGGACATCGGGGAAATCGAGACCGCACGGTTTCCGGTCACGTTCACCAGGACCGAGGCACCTGCCGGGATCTTCTGGAAAAGGAACGTGGATGCCTTGTCCAGATCCGCCGCCGTGATTTCGAAGACCTGGATGCTCCCGACGCTCGGCGCGGTGCTGGTGAACGTCACCGTCCCCCCGGCGCGCACGCTCGTCCCGGTCGGCCGCAGCGCGCCGAGCGAGGCGGACTCCCGCGCCATCGTCGCGTCGAAGCCGTTGTACGCCCCCAGCGCCCCGGCCGCGCCCATCCGCGCCGGGCTCGCGCCGCCGTTGGTGCGCAGCTCCCCCTTGACGTCGAGGTTGCCGCCGACCTGCACCGACCCGCCGTAGCGGGGCCCCGCGGTGAGGCCGGAGCCGACGTCCACCGTGGTGCCCTTGGCGATCGCGACGTCGCCGCCGACCGCCAGCATCACGTCGCCCGCGGTCGGCAGGATGCCCGACCCGGCGCCGACCCGGCCCACGTTGTAGATGCCGCCGGGATTCTTGGCGAACGTCGCCTGCCCCTTCACGACCAGCAGGCCTTCGGCCTCCGCCGCCCCGCCGTCGACCGTGTAATCGCCGCCCGCGAAAAGCGCGACATTGTTGTCGGTGAAAAGCGGGGAATGCCCGATGCCGGGTATCGATCCGGCCGTCGGACAGGCCGCCGAACGGCCGTTCGCGGTCGCTGCGAAAGTGTTTCCGGCACCGCACAGGCCGAGCGTGGCGGCCATCGCGATCGCGGTGCTTGTTCCGGTAATGGTTCTTCCTTTGATGCCCACGAGACGGAACGTTAGCAGCGCTTCGGGCAGCCGGATCATGGATTTCCGGGCGCTTGGTTAATAGTGGTTGTGCGGAAACTTAAGAGAACCTGAGGCAGGGTTCGGCCACTACGGACCGTCCGGTCGGAGCCCCAGTTCGGCCGCCACATAGGCGGGATCCGGATGCCGGCCGTTGCGGAACGCGTGCACCGTCAGCTCCGCCGGACCGCCGGCTCCGAGGGCTTGCAGCGCGTCGACGGCCTGCCGGGGGAACGCGTCGGCGCCCCAGTGGACTTCGGGGTCGCCGAGGGTCCATTCCGCGACGCCGGGCGCAACCGGTCCTGGGCGCCAGCCGTCCGCGAACATGCGGCGCGCCCGCTCGCTGCCCGGGGCCGCCTCGTGCGGCAGCCGGTCGGGATCGAGCGCGGGGTCGATGACGCTGGTGGCGATCGAACTGCCGTGCCGCGCGGTCATGAACTGCACGACGGCGTTGCCCGGGCCGCTCAGGATGACCGCGGAGTCGTTGGCCAGGGTGCTGACGAGCCAGTCGAGGCGGCGGCGCAGGTCGTCCCAGTCGGCGCATTCGGGAGCGGCGCCAGAGGCGGTGGGGCGGTCGTCGAAGTCGCGGAGGCCGTAGAGGTCGGTGGGGCCGTTGTCGTCGGCGCTGCGGACCACCACCTGTTCGGCGGGCAACGCGAGGATGTCGCGGAGGAGTTCGACGACCGCGCGGCCGCGTGCGGCGCGTACGGGGACGTCGTCGAACCAGCGCCAGGACAGGGACCAGACGGGTTGCGTGATGGGCACGATGGCGCTGCGCTCGTACCGCCAGTCGTCGGCCATCCGCTGCTTCTGTGCGTCGGTCAGCGGTGCGGTGCCTTCGCCCAGCCGCAGTTCGGCGACGACGAAGCGGTCCTGCCGGGTCAGCGTGACCGACGGCCCGGACTCCGGGAGTCCGACGCGCAGACGCGCGTTGTCGGCTTCGTCTTCGTCGCCGAGGAAGTCGGCGACGTACGGGACTCCGGAGTAGCCCGGACGCAACAGGGCGTCCCAGATCGTGCGTTCCATGCCGGCCAGTCTGCCGAGCGCGGCCGACAGCCCCCGAAGCGCCCCGGGGGCCGTCGGCCTGCCGCTATGGCGTGACGGCGAGTTCGAGGTATGCGGCGAGTACTGCCAAGTGCACGCCCGCCTGGAGCAGCGTCGCCCGGCCGGGCACCACGGTCAGCGTGCCGACCACCAGCGTCAGTCCGAGCAGCACCATGTGCGTGGCGCCGAGTCCGAGGACGAGCGGGCCGGACAGGAAGAACGACGCGATCACCACGGCCGGCACGGTGAGGCCGATGCTGGCCATCGCCGAACCGAGCGCAAGATTGAGGCTGGTCTGCACCCGGTCCCGGCGCGCCGCCCGCACCGCGGCGATGGTCTCGGGGAGCAGCACGAGCAGCGCGATGACCACGCCGACGACGGCATGCGGCATGCCGGCCGCTTCGACGCCCGATTCGATCGTCGGGGACACGCTCTTGGCGAGTCCGACGACGGCGACCAGGGCGAGGCCGAGCAGTCCCAGGCTGACCAGTGCGGTGCGTGTGGACGGGGCGTCGGCGTGGTCGTCCGCGTCGATGACCTCGCCCTGTTTGGTGACCGGCAGGAAGTAGTCGCGGTGCCGGACGGTCTGCGTGGCCACGAACAGCCCGTACAGCACGAGCGCCGCGACCGCCGCGAACACCATTTGGGACGTGGAGAATTGGGGTCCCGGCTTGCTCGTGGTGAAGGTCGGCAGGACCAGGCACAGCGTCGCCAGCGTGGCCACGCTCGCGAGCATGCCGCCGGTGCCTTCCGGCTGGAACACCGCAACGCGGTGCCGCAGTGCGGCGGCGAGCAGGCTGAGGCCGACGATGCCGTTGCAGGTGATCATGACGGCCGCGAAGACCGTGTCGCGGGCGAGCGTGGCGCTCTTGTCGCCGCCGTCCAGCATCAGCGTGACGATCAGCGCGACTTCGATGATCGTGACGGCGACGGCGAGGACGAGTGAGCCGTAGGGCTCGCCGACCCGGTGGGCGACCACCTCGGCGTGGTGCACGGCGGCCAGCACGGCGCCCGCGAGGAACACCGCGGCCACGCCGACGAGCACGCCGGGGAGCGAGCGGCCCCAGACGAAGACCAGCAGGATCACGGCGGCGATCGGCAGGACGGTCGTCCAGCGGGCGGCGAGTGCGGGTAGCCGGGGCTTGCTGCGTCGGGTGCCGCCGTGGTCGGAGCCGGACGGCCGGTTCTGCTCGGTCTGCGCGATCGGCGGCTTCCCGATCGGTGTCTGCTCGGTCGGTCGGTCGGATGGTCGACGGGGCGATTCCGGCCGCGCTAGCCGCACACGCTTCACCTCTCCTGGGGATCGGGTCGGATCAGGTCTAGGTAAAGAACGATACGGGAAAAGGTCATGGAAGATAAAATTGAAGGTAAAAGGATCGCCAAGTCGCGGGGTGTGTGAGGAGGCCCGGCGGGTGGTTCGGGGCTCAGTCGGTGAAGACCGCGGGGAGGAGGAACCACCGCAGTGCGGCGTCCTCTTCGTCCGGGCTGCGGGGGCGCGGCGGCGGGAGGCTGAGCAGGGAGACGCCGAGCCGGTTGACCCACTCCACGACGTCCGCGTAATCGGTGCCCGGCCGCAGCGTGCCCGCCGCGGCGGCGCGGTCCGGGAGGCCGGGTGTCCTTGAACCTTGCGGTGTCCGTGGCTACCGTCGCGCATGCTTGCCCTGGTCAAGTATTGCGGCGGTGCCCGGACGGCCCGCCCGCGCCGGGCGGCGGAGGCGGCCGGACCCGGCCGCGGGGACCGGTGGGAATGGGGCGCGGCATGGGAGATCTTTCGGACCGGCTGGCGTTCGCGGACGCGACCGAGCAGGCGGCGCTGGTGGCCTCGGGGGAGGCGTCCCCGGCGGAACTCGTGGACGCCGCCGTCGCCCGCATCGAGCGGCTCGACCCGGCGCTGGGCGCGCTGGTCGCGGAACGCTTCGACGAAGCCCGCGCGGAGGCCGGGGGAGAGCTGCCGGACGGGCTGTTCCGCGGCGTCCCGTTCCTGCTCAAGGACGCCGTGCAGCATTCCGCGGGCGACCGCTACCAGCACGGCATGACGTTCCTGCGGGACAACCCGTGGGTGTCGCCGGAGGACTCCGAGCTGACCCGGCGCTACCGGGCCGCCGGGCTGGTGCTGCTCGGCCGGACCAAGGTCCCCGAGTTCACCATCTCGCCGACCACCGAGCCGCTCGCGCACGGCCCGGCCCGCAACCCGTGGGACCCGGAGCGGTCGCCGGGCGGGTCGAGCGGGGGATCGGCGGTCGCGGTCGCGTCCGGTATGGTGCCCGTCGCGCACGCCAACGACATGGGCGGATCGATCCGGATCCCCGCGTCGTGCTGCGGGCTCGTCGGCCTCAAGCCGACCCGCGGCCGCACGAGCCCGGCGCCGCACGGCCTCTACTGGGGGCCGCTCACCCACGAGCACGTCGTCACCCGCACGGTGCGCGACAGCGCGGCCGTCCTCGACGCCACCGCGGGCGCCGCGCCCGGCGACCTGTACGGTGCCCCGGCCCCGGCCCGGCCGTGGACCGACGAACTGACCGCCGCTCCCGGCCGCCTCCGCATCGCGGTGCTCACCGAGCGCCCCAGCGGTCGCCCGGTCGACCCGGAATGCGCCGCCGCGGCCCGCGCGACCGGCGAACTGCTCGCCGAACTCGGCCACCACGTCGAGGAGATCGCCGCGGCGCCGCTGGCCGACGAGGCGGGTGCCCTGGCCATGGGCACGGTGACCTCGGTCGGCCTCGCGCACGACGCGGACGTGTGGGAGCGCCGCATCGGCAAGCCGGTGGACGGGCTGGAGCCGTTCCCGGCGATGGCCGTCGAACGCGGCCGGGCGACCTCGGGGCCCGCGTACGTCGCGGCGATCGAGGCGCTGGCCGCGTGGAGCCGCCGGATCGCCGCGGTGTGCGCGCCCTACGATCTCGTGCTCGCGCCGACGATGGCGATCCTGCCGCCGCCGCTCGGCACGTTGTCCGGCGACCGCCCGATCCAGGAGACCCTGCCGGGCTGGTCGGCGATGGCCGAAATCGCCACCCTGTTCGACATCTCCGGCGCGCCCGCGATCTCGCTGCCGCTGCACCGCACGGCCGACGGCCTGCCGGTAGGCGTCCAGGTCGCCGCCGCGGTCGGGCGCGAGGACCTGCTGTTCCGGGTCGCCGCGCAGCTCGAAGAGGCGCGGCCGTGGCGCGAGTTCGTGCCGCGCGTGCACGCGTCGCGGAGCGTGTGACGCCGCTTGTGGCGGGGCTTGTGACAGCGCTTGTGACAGCGCTTGTGACGTCGCCGCCCCGGCCTGAGTCCGCAGGCCGGGGCGGCGATTCCGTCGGGATCAGGCGTGCGTGCCCCCGTCGATGCGGACCTCCGTGCCGGTGACGAACGCGCCGTCGTCCGAGGCCAGCATGGCGATGACGCCCGCGACGGTCTCCGGACCGGCCATCGGCGCGCCGCTCGCCGACTCGACACCGGCGTCCAGGATCGGCGACAGCTTGGCGAACAGCGACCAGTCGGTGTCCTCCGGCAGGTAGCCGCCGGTGGCGTCGGTGATGCCGGACTTGATGCTGCCCGGGGCGACGTTCACCGCGCGCAGGCCCTGCTTGCCGTACTCCAGCGCGAGCGCGTGGGTGAACGACTGGACGCCGCCCTTGCTCGCCGCGTACGCCGCCATGTAGGGGTGCGCGAACTGCGCCGACGTCGAGCTGAAGTTGACCACCACGCCGCGCTTGGTCGCGAGCAGCGCCGGGAGCGCCTCGCGGGTGACCAGGAACGTACCGGTCAGGTTGACCGTGACGATGCGGTTCCACAGGTCGAGCGACGTCTCGTGGGTGTGCGCGGCGCGCAGGATGCCGGCCGCGTTGACCAGCACGTCCAGGCCGCCCAGGCGCCGCACGGTGTCGGCCACGCCCGCGACGACGTTCGCCTCGTCGGCGATGTCCAGCACCAGCGTGTGCAGCCGGGCGGTGTCCAGGCCGCGCTCCTCGGCCTGCGCGACGGTGGCGGCGAGGCCGTCGGCCAGGACGTCGGCGGCGACGACGCTGCCGCCCTCGGCCAGCAGGCGCAGCGCGGTGGCCTGCCCGATACCCGACCCGGCTCCGGTGACCAGGACGCGGCGGTTGTCGAAGCGGTTCATGGCGAGCCTTCTTTCGCTCTCGTGCCGGCGGCCGGGGGATGGGGGCCGGCGGCGGGTGTTCCGTGTTTTTGGCACGTTATGACAAATATGCATGCGATGCCAAAAATTCCCGAGAGGGCCGTCGCTTTGCCCTAGGCTGGGCCCGTGCGGAGCCGCGCCGGGGGACGCAGCACCCGGCGCCGGCCGCGGTCCCGCACCGCACGCCGAACGGAAAGCGCAGGTCGCGAGCACCGCCGCCGACCAGGAGGACCGATGACCGCCGCCACCCGCCGGAGCCCCGGCAGACCCACGCTCACCGAGCGTCGCCGCGAGGACACCCGCGGCGAGGTCTCCCGGACCGCCGCCCGGCTGTTCACCGAACGCGGCTACGACGCCACCACCGTCGAGGACATCGCCGCCGCGTCCGGCATGGCGCTGCGCACCTTCTACCGCTACTTCCGGGCCAAGGAAGACACCATCACCCGGCTCTTCGGCACCGGCATCGGCGACTGGGTGCACCGGCTCGCCGACGCGGACCCCGGCCTCGGACTGCTGGACGCGCTGCGCACGTCGTACGCCGAAGCCGTCCGCCACTCCCGGGCCGGCGAGGTCGACGACGCCCAGCTCCGCGCCCTGATGCGCATCGTCGACGGGCACCCGGCCCTGCGCGCGGTGTGGCTCAACGTCTACCGCGACTCCGAGGACCAGCTCCGCCCCGCGATCGCCGCCCGCGTCGGCCGCGACCCCGACGACCTCGCCGTCCGCCTCGCCGCCGGAACGGCCAACACGGCCGTGCGGATCGCCATGGAACGCTGGGCCGCGGGCGACGGCCCCGGCTCGGCGGAGGAGGCAGTGGCCCAAGCGCTGGCCGAGGTGGCGGGCGGCGGTTTGCTGGGCGAGGGGGAGAACGGGGCCTGACGCTCCCGGCCGGTCTCGGGGCCGCGGAATCGGGCGGCTCCGGGCGCCGTGGGCTGACGCGCCCGGCCGGTTGGGCGGGCCGGGCCGGGCTGCGCCCTGACCTGCCGGGCCGTCTCGTCCCCTCGGTCCCGTGAACCCGCCCGGCCTGCCGGCCTGCGCGGTTTGCCATGCCGCCCCCGTGTGCCTGCCTGCTCCGACCCGGGCCGCTCGACCTGCCGCCCCGCCTGCGCTGCCGACCCGTCTCGGCCGGCCGGCCCGTCGACCGGCTGACCTGCGGGGTCGCCGCCCCGGCCTGTTCGCCTGCCTGCCTCGCGGGACATGCCCCGTCCGCCGATCCGCCGCCGGCCGACCGGCAGCCCGACCTGCCCCCACGTGCCTCCGCAGACCCGTCGGGCTTGCCCAACTGCCCGCCTGCCGACCCGCTCGTCCGGTGCCTCGGTCAAAGGCTGGTCATCGGCCGGTCAACGGGTTTGCGTGGCCTGCCTGTTGTCGGCAAAAACCGGCCGGATAGGCTTCGCCCATGGGACCTCTCACGCCGAAATGGGGCGACCTCATCGTCGCCACCATCTCCTTCTTCATCGTCCTCTTCGTCGTGGGCAGGGTGCTCGCGCCGCGGATCGCGCGCACGCTGGCCGAGCGTGAGGACAAGCTCGAGGGCGGCCTCGACCGCGCCGACGACACCAAGGCCGAGAGCGAAGCCGTCTACCGCGAGATCCAGTCCGTCACCGCCGAGGGCCGCCGCGAAGCCGCGCGCGTCCGCCAGGACTGCATAGACGAGGGCTCCGACGCGATCGCCGACGCCCGCGCCGAAGGCCAGATGATCCGCGACGAACTCGTCGACGCCGGCCACCGCAACATCGCCGCCGAACGCGCCCTCGCCGAGGCCGCGCTGCACTCCGAGCTGGGCCTGATCGCCACCGAGCTGGCCGGCAAGATCCTCGGCGAGTCGGTCTCCGACTTCGTCGCCGAGGGCGACACCGTCGAGCGGTTCCTCGCCGAAATCGACGCCTGACCCGCGACCCGGAACCGCGCCGCCGCCCGGCGGCGCGGTACGGTGCGAACACCAAGTCCCGCGCGGCGTGGAGGTGTTCTCCGATGCACTGGGTGATCCGGGTCGATGTCGAAGCAACTCCCGACGACCTGTGGCAGGTCGTCGCGGACGTGGACCACTGGCCCGAGTTCATGGCCACGATGCGCCGAGTGGAGCGCGTCGGCGGCGCCGAACTCGGGCCCGGTGCTTTGGTGCGCATCGCCCAGCCCCGCATGCCGGTGCTGACCTGGCGGGTCACCGACTGGACGCCGGGCAGCTTCTTCGCCTGGCAGGCAGCCTCTCCCGGCGTGACGACGACCGCCAGCCACGCCGTCGAAGCCCGAGATGCCGCCGGCAGCACTCTGACGCTGGGCATTCACCAGACCGGGTTCGGCGCCCCGCTCGCCGGCCTGCTGATGGGCCGCCAGACCCGGCGCTACGTCGGGATCGAAGCGGAGAGCACCAAACGGCGGGCGGAAGAAGCACGCTGACCTGGGCGGGTGCCGCCGACCGGCGGAAGCCGCCTGCTCCCGGTGACCTGCCGGGCCGGCTGTCGTTCCCCACGGCATGAAGAAGATCACCGCGCTCGGCGCGCTCACCCTCCTCGCCTCCGGCCTCGCGACCGTCCCCGCGCACGCCGACAACGACAGCAACTTCGGCGGCGGCGTCAACGCCGCGAACAACTGGAACTTCACCGCGGCGGCGGTCTGCCTCCAGGAAGTCGCGGTGGCGCCGGTGCTGGGGGACTGGGTCGGCGACCACGCGAACAATTGCAGCAACGGCAACGTCATCGACCACTCGGGGCGCTGATTTCGGAGACGCATGGCGATAGACAGCCCGCTGACCTCGTTCGGCGGTCTTCCGGTCCACCGGCTCGTGCCACCGCGGCCCTATCCGCCGCTGGACCCGAAGACCGCGGAACTGGTCGCGGCCAACGGCATCACCATGCCGCCCGCGACCTGGCGCGAAGTCGGCGCCGCCGGGCCGCGGGCGCAGGACGCGGCCTGGGTGCTGTCCGCCGCGCCGTACGAACCGGGCCCCGCCGTCCCCGACCGCCTCGCGGGCCTGCTCGAAGCCGTCGACACCGCGAACGTGCGCGCGCTGGTCATCGGCTACTGGGCGGAAGGCGGCCTGGAGCACACGACCGCCGACCGAATCGTCGAGGTGCTCGCCGCTCACGCCGACCGACTGCCCGGTCTGCGGCACCTGTTCGTCAACGACATCGTCGCCGAGCAGCACGAGATCTCCTGGATCCCGCCCACCGACATCACCCCGCTGCTCGACGCGTACCCGGACCTCGTCGAACTCGGCTACCGCTTCGGGGCACCCCGCGCGGGCAGGCCGCCCGTCGTCCTGCGCCCGACCCGGCACACCGCGCTGCGCCGCCTCACCCTGCAGACCGGCGGCATGCCCGCGGCCGTCCCCGCCGCCATCGCCGCCTGCGACTTCCCGGCGTTGGAACACCTCGACCTGTGGCTCGGCGTGTCGTTCTACGGCGGCGACGCCACCGTCCGCGACCTCGACGGCATCCTCGCCCGCGACACCTTCCCCGCCCTCCGGCACCTCGGCCTGCGCAACAGCGAGATCCAGGACGACATCGCCGCCGCCGTCGCCAAGGCGTCCACGGTCGCCCGCCTCCGCTCCCTCGACCTCTCGATGGGCACCCTGAGCGACCGCGGCGCGGAAGCCCTGCTCGTCGGCCGGCCACTCACCCACCTCGACGAGCTGTCCTTGCGCCACCACTTCCTCGGCGCCGGCATGCGCACCCGCATCCGCGAAGCTCTGGAGCCGCACGGCGTCCGTGTCGATCTCTCGGATGCGCGCCAACGGTGGGAGCAGGACGACACGGGCGACGGCCGGTACACCGAAGTCTCGGAGTGAGGCTCGCGCCAGACTGGGAAAACCGCGTGAGGGGACCGCATGGCGACGCGCAGCGGAGCCGAGCGGGACCGGCTGACGGCCGAGATCGCTGTCGCGATCGTCTCCGCCGCGATACTCGCCGCTGCCTCGGGGCTTGCGCTGCCGGTCTAGCCGACCGCCTTCTCCGCCTTGTCCCACGTCGCGCGGAGCTTGTCCAGGTAGGACTGGGCCTGGCTGCCCGGTTTCACGCCGCGGGCGAAGGCGAGCATGTTGCCGGAGCCGGCGTTGTAGCCGAGGGCGGCCAGTTCGTCGCGGGTGTACGGGCCCGACACCTTCGACGGCAGTTGCGCTTCCAGGTCGTGCAGGTACCAGGCCGCGGCCTGGACGGCGAGGTCGCGGTCGTCCGGCAGCTCCGACCAGTCGCGGTCGGCGAAGTCGCGGTTGCGCTTGGTGTCCTCGAAGGCGGCCTTGTGCATGTTGGCGATGCCGAAGGCGGCGTCGGGCTTGAGGTTCTGCCAGGCGCGTTCCAACGACGGGTCGTGCGGCTTGTAGGACTCGTTGTAGAGGATCGCCATCAGCAGGACCGGGTTGACGCCCGCTTCCCGGGCGTGGGCGCGGACTTGCGCGGCGTAGTCGGCGGGGTCGTACGGGCCGGTCGGATCCGCGCTCTTGCCGGGTGCGCCCGTGGTCGCTCGCGCGGACGGGTTCGCCGCGGCGCTCGCCGACGGGGCGGCGTCGGACTTGTCCGCGGTCGAGTCGCCGTTCTTCGCCACCGCCCACAGGGCCAGCGCGGCCAAGGGGACGACGAGCCACCACAGGCGGCTGCGGCGGGTCGGCGAGGTCATGCGAACCACCCTGGCACATCGAGGCGCCACAGCTCGCCCGGCGTCATCGTCCGCAAGTCGGCTTCGAACGCGCGCAGCCGGTCGGTCCCCAGCGTGTCGGCCCACTCGGTGCGGATCTCCTCGAAGATGCGCGCCGAGCGGGCCAGGGCGTCGATGCCGCGGGAGGTGAGCCGCACCACCTTGCGTCGGGCGTCGGCGGGGTCGGCGCCGACCTCGACATAGCCGAGCCGTTCCAGGACGCCGACCGTCTTGCCCGCGGCCTGCTTGGACACGCCGAGACGGCGGCCGAGGTCGGCGGCTGTGGTGCCGTGCGGGCCGATGGCCTGGAAGACGAAGCCGTGCATCGGGCGGAAGTCCGGATGGCCCTCCGCGGCCAAGCGGGCGTGGGTCTCGTCGATGATCGCGCGGAACGCCATGAAGAGCCGCAGCGGCAGTTCGAAGCCGGGGGCGTCGGCGTCTGCGTCGCGGTCGGGGGAGGCGGGGCGGCGGGACACGGCGGATTCCTCGGGTCGTCGGCGCGGCGTGTGGACAACGCTGTTGTCGATTCTAGGGCGCCGCCCCCTTGTGGAGATAGACAACCAGGTTTACGGTTATCGTCAACTTGGTTGTCCAATTCTCCCCTCCGGAGGCACCGCACCATGCCCGCAGTCACCACGCCGCTCTTCCCCGACCACACCGTCGAGACCGCGCCCCCGGCCGCTCGCCGCGCCATGACCGGTGTCGCCGACGGCTTCGGCTACCTCCCGGTCGCCGTCGGCCGCATGGCCGAATCCCCGGAAACTCTCGACGCGTTCCTCAGGATCAGCGCCACCTTCGAGAGCACGACCCTCGAACCGATCGCCCGCGAAGTCCTCGTCATGACCGTGGCCACCCGCAACCGGTGCCACCTCTGCGTCGCCATGCACACCGGCAAGCTCATGAAGTACGAAGCCGACCCGGCCCTGATCGCCGCCCTGCGCGACGGCACCGTGCTCCCCGACCCGCGGCTCGAGGCGCTGCGTCAATTCGTGCACGACGTGACGGACGCGGCGGGCGGCGTATCCGACGAGCGCATACGCGAGTTCCTCGCCTTCGGCTTCACCGCCCGCAACGCCCTCGAAGTGGTGCTGGGCATCGGCGCCTACACCCTGTCCACCTTCGCGAACCGGCTGATCGATGCCCCGCTCGACCCGCCGATGGCGGCGCTCGCCTGGGAGGGGCCGGCCTGACCCGACGCTCAGGCCGCCGCCGCGTCCGTGGACAGCCTGACCCGCAGCGTCGCCGGCTGGTCCGCGAACCGCCGGACCGTCGCGGCGTGCCCGGGGCGGAAGGTGCCGAGCCTGCGTGCGACGTCGTCGCCCTCGACGACCTCGGCCAGGCCGGTCAGCCAGCGTCCGCGCAGGTGGACGCGGACGTGCGGGTTCGCGCCGATGTTGCGGACGTAGCCCGCGCGCGTGCCGTTCTCGGCGACGATCCACACCGCGTCCGGCTCCAGCGCCACGCCGACCACGGTGCGGCGCCGGCGGCCGGTGGCCCGTCCGGTGGTTTCCAGCACGACGTGGTGCCGCATCACGCCCGCGCAGGTCAGCGTGCGCATCGGCGGGTTCAGGAACCATCTCTGGGTCCGCCGGATCCGCCGGCGGCGGGCTCGGGCGTCGGCGGCGTCGAGTGCCCGGGACTGCCCGAGGCCGACGGGTGCGACGGTCATCGGTCCGGTGCCGAGGACGCGGCGACTGGTCACCGGAGCGTCCAGGTCGCCGCCGCGGATCCGCCGGATCGCCGGCAGGTGGAGAGCTGCCCAGCAGGCAAAGGCGGTTCCGAAGGCGACTTGGAGCGATCCGCCGGTGACCGACTCCGGCCACCCGTAGTGCCGGGCGGCCGCGCACCAAGCCGCACCGGATCCGCCGATGACGACGGCGTCGGCGACGACGGTCGCGGCGATGTGCCGCCGGGACTTCGCCCGGCGGCCCGGCCGGTGCGGGAGCGCCCGGTCGCCGGGGGCGGGGTGGGTCGCGCCGTGCCGCAAGGCCTGCCACCCGCACCCGGCGGCGGTGAGCAGGAGTCCGGCGGCGAGGGCGGCCGCGGGATCGTCCCAGTCGACCAGGAGGCCGGGCCAGGCCGAGGCGATCCAGGCGGCTCCGACCACGAACCAGGCGGCGGCTTCCCAGCGCAACACCTGTGCGCGGGTGGCGTGTCGGGGGTGAAGGGTGATGGTCTCGCTCTTCTCGCGGTCCATGAAATAAACATAACGAGTGTCATGTAAATCGGCAATGGGAAGGTGCGGGGCGGATCCCCGCGTGATCAGGTCTGTGCTGCGGACAGTTCTTCCAGGCGTGCGGCCAACGCCCCGGCCGCACGCCGCAGCCGGTCCCGGTCGCCGGTGGCCAGCAGGTCCAGCACCATGCCGGCGAGGGCGGAGGCCGCCAACGTCGCTTCGTCCTCGGCCTGTTCCGGCGTGAGTCCGGCGGTCCGGAGGTCGGCGGCGAACAGGTCGACCCACGCCCGCATCAGCCTGCCGCGGAAGTCCGGGGTGACGAGGCCGGAGACGCGCGGCACGGTGAGCGCCTCGAACACCAGGCGGACGCGGGCGAGGTTGGCGTCCTCCGCCACCCAGTCCCAATAGCCCGCCACGGCGGAGGCCGGGCCGCCGCCGGTCTCGGCCCAGCCGCGCGCCAGTTCGGCCTGTTCGGCCTCGACGAAGCCGAGCACGTCGGCGAGCAGGTTCTCCTTGGAGCCGAAATGGTAGGTGAGCGAGTACGTGCTCACGCCGAGTGCGGCCGCCAGCGGACGCAGCGACATGTCCCCGAGGCCGGTGCGCGCCAGCTCGTCGACGGCGGCGCGGAGGATCTCCGGCTTGCGTTGCGGATCAGGTCGGCGTCCCATGCGGGTGACGCTACCGGTGGGCGCGGCGCGGCCCCCCGCCCGGCGTGCCGGATCGACCGGACTCGCCCTGGACCGGGTCCAGGCAGGCCGCCAGCCGCTCGGCGAGTTCCCGCGGGTGCGACAGTGCGTTGAGGTGGCCGCCCGGGACGGGTTCCGCGTCGACGCCGAGGCGCTCCTTGGCGATCCGCCGCTGGAACTCGTACGGGAAGAACCGGTCGTCGGTCCCCGCGAGCACGCAGGTCCGCACGTCCGGCCACCGTTCGATCGCGCACGGCTGGGTGAACGCGACCTCGGCTTCGGGGCGTTCGTGCTGCATGAGGGTTGCGGCCAGGTCCGGCGGCACGTCCTCGAGGAAGTACGTCGCGAGGTCGAACTCCTCCGGATAGCCGCCCGCTCGCGCCGCCGCCGCGCGCGCCTCCTGTGACCCGGTCGCGTCCCACCACGCGCCGGCCGTCTCGCCCGGCAGCGGCACCATCGCGTTGACCAGCATCAGCGCGTCCACCGGGCGCCGCGCGCAGACCATCGGCGCGGTGAAGCCGCCCATCGACTGCGCCACCACGGCAACGCCCGCGCCGCTGTCGCCGATCGCGTCGAGGACGAGGTCCGTGTACGCGGGCAGGCCCGCCTTCTCGTCCGCCGCCGGCAGCTCGACGGCGACCGCTTCGTGGCCGCGGGACTCCAGTTCGGCCACGACGCGATGCCAGTACCAGGCAGCGCCGCCGGCTCCGGGAATCAGGACGAATCGGCTCATCTGCATCCTCCTCGGCTCGGGACCACCTTAGAGAGACCGAGCCGGGCCCCCGAACTCATCCGTGGCGACGCGCCGATGCGGAACTCACAGCTCCACCGCATCGGCATACACCGGCAGCTCCTCCGTCGCCCCGAACTCGTCTTCCGCGGTGTCCGACGGCACGAACGACGTCTCCGTCACCAGCAGCCGCAGCGGCTGGTCCGGGTGCGGGGCGGGCAGCGGGATCTGGGCCGTGTACGTCGGCAGCAGCGAGAAGTCGTCGTCGGCGGGCAGCTCGGCTTCCGTCTCCGGCATGTCGACCCAGCCCAGCACCGGGTCGGGGACCTCCGGGTCGCGGTGCTGGAAGACCGCCGACACCGTCGGCGGCATCGTGTCCATGTGGTACGCCGGACCGGTCAGCTCGACCGTCAGCGGATCGGTTCCGCTCACCGTCAGCGTCCGTTCCGGCAGCAGCCGCAGCGTGTCGGTCAGCACGACCGACGAGAGATGGCAGGTTTCCAGCGACTGCGGCTGGAAGCGGGCCAACGCCGGACGGAGGAACGGGAAGTAGGCGTCGCCGGTGTCGACGTCGATGTCGCAGTACCAGCGTCCGGTCGCCGGATCGAAGGTCGGCTCGAACCCGGCCGCGGTGACCGTGAAGCCGTCGAAGACCTCCGGGAACGCGATGTCGAGGCTGGTCGTCGCCCCGGGGAAGTGCGAGATGTCGGGCAGCGTGACCGATGCCGACTGCCGGATCGGGTCGCGGCCGAGCAGCGTGATGAACGGGTGCGCCTGCGGCGGCTGCTCGTCGCCTTGGACGCCCAGCACCACGGCGAGGAGTTCGCCGTCCCCCGACGAATACCACGGCCGGGCCAGGTACACCCGGAACCCGCCCCCGCGCCGCCGCCGCACCAGCCCGTCCGGCAGGCTCCCGCTCGTGTCGAAGCCCAGGGTGAGGTGGGTCCCGAGGACCTTCGGCGCCGCGGGCTTCGCCGTGTTGCGGACGGTGACCGGGGTCGGTTCGCCGTGCGCCGTGAGGAGTTCCTTGGCCGGGTCGGCCGCGAAGTCCGGCGGGAAGCAGTCGGCGAACCGCGTGGTGGCGACCAGCGTGTAGGTCACCTCGCGGTGCTTGGTGTCGCCGAAATTCTGCTTGGCCGGCACCGGCGCCGTCGCGGGCGCGTCCGGCCCGGGGGGCGCCGCGAAGTCCTCGGCGGCCTGGGTGTTGAACGTCAGGGTGTCGCCGTCGAGGGTCGCGGCAGCGTTGTCCTCGAGGCTCGGCGGCCCCGGCGTCGCCTCGTCCAGCGGGAGTCGGAACACCGGTGTGGTGATGCTCAGCCGACGGGGTGCGTCGGCCGCCGGGTCGTCCACGTTCTCCGCCCACGACGCGAACAGGTCGAGACGTTCGGTGCTGCGGGCGCTCACGTCGATGTCGCCGGTGAAGTGCTGGTCCGTGGCGCCGACGAAACGGTCGGTCAGATCGAAACTGTTCGCCACCGGCGGCTTCAACGGCCGCTGCACCGCGTGCACGAGCGTGACGTCGTGCCACGGCGTCAGCATCCAGTGCCGGTTCGCCCGGGCGGCCTGCATCACGGCCGCGTACTGGTCGTCGTCGAGCGAATCCCGGCACCACTTGAGCATGCCGAAGGTCTTCTCCTCGGCCTTCACCCGCGAACAGACCCGCACCGTCGCAATCGTCGCCTTCGGCATCTGCACGGTGAGCACGCGGTCCGCGCCGAGCGCGGGCGGGCCGCTGCCCTCGACGATGCGCAGACGGAGCGACCGCGGGGTGTGCCAGTCGGGCCCCGCCCACGGGACCTCGAAAGCCTGGCCGTCGGGCATGCCGGGGAGTTCGTGGAACACCACGCCGTCGGTCAACGGGTCTGGGAGATAGGGGAGATCGATGGTGTCGCCGGTGTGCAGCACGTAATGGCCCTGCGGCCCCTCTTGGCCCGGCGGGACCTGTACGGCCGACGGGTAGGGGACGGTTCGCACGCCCGGAAGCGACGGATCGTCAAGCGAACCGCTCTCGCGGGAGGCGAGCGCATAGATGCGGCTCCGGGTGCCCGCGTCGGCCGAGCCGATCGCCTCGTCGAGCTTGCCGTGGCGTTCGATGCACTCCAGCGAGGCCTTGGGAGCGACGACGTGGCGTTCGTCGGTCTCGCCGTAGGGGAGGTGCCCGCCGGTCGTCACCAGGGGGGACGCGTTGAACGTCTGCGCGTACTGCTCGGGCGTCAGTTCGCCGGTGCTGCGGATCACCAGGCGCAGCGCGGACGTGCCTTCGGTGAACGCGGTCCGCGGCAGCAGCACCGGCGCGGAGACCGGCTCGAACCGGCGGAACGTCGGACCGCCCGTGGGCGGCAGCGACAGCACGTCCTGGTCGAGCAGGGCAGTCGCCTCGTCCACGCTCGGCCCGTTGCCCGCCAGGTCCACGGTGCGCAGCCGGAACCGGTAGCCGTTGCCGAAGCGCAGCCGGGGCAGCGTGCCGGGCCGGGCCCGGACGTCGATCTCCAGAGGCAGCGTCGTGGCCGCGGTGTTGGCGATCCGCCGCGGGCCCGAGCCGTCGGCCTCGGCCTTGCCCGGGTGCGGGGCGGACAGCGCCCAGCCGTCCCAGGTGACCAGGTGCTCGTGGACGTGCACGCGCTGCACCGGACCCGGAGCCGCCGCCGGCGAGGCCAGACCGACCTGGAAGAAGCCCTCGTCGGAGGCCGTGTCGAGATGGTCGCCCGGGCTGCCGGCGCGCGTGTAGGAGACTTCGCGCGCGTGCAGCGAGAACCAGTTCTGCCGGCTCTCGTCGAAGATGTCGACGCGGTGGCCGCGGACCAGGTCCTCGGCACCCAGCACCACGACCGCATCGGCGGCCAGGGCGTCCTGCCGGTCCGCGGCGCGCGTGAAGTCGTCGTTCAGGGTGCCCACCTGGTCGCCGTGCACGAGACACAGGCCTTTGGTGCGGACGGTCGGGGGTGCCGCTTCCGTGTCGCCGTCGGTGCCGGTGGCGACCGCGGCGGCCAGCAGCTTGAGGTTGACGCCGTCGATGTCCGCCTGCTCGATGGCGTATTCGGCCTCCGGCAGGGCGACGAGCCCGCGCGCGGGCGGCCCGAACGCGTCGTTCCCGTCCGCCGCCGCGCAGAAACCGTGGCCGGGCGTGAACGCATACCGCGTCGCGGCCGCGTGGTCGTGCGACGCCCCCGGCGGCAGCTGCGGCTCCCAGATCGGGATCACCAGCACGGTGAAGTCACCGTTGGCGGCGCGGAGTTGCGCGGCGGGAAAATCGAAGTCCAGCACCAGGCCCAGACGCCGCAGCAACTTCGGATGGTCGCCGAGCGACGACAGCATCTGATGGAAGTCGACGCGCGGCACCTCCGGCGGCGGCGCGAGAGGCGGCGGCTCGTTGTTCCCGGCCACCAGCCCTTGGACCTGCTGCTGCACCTGCGGCTCGTGGAACGCCAGAAACGCCTGCTGCGGAGTCAGATCGGGGCGCACGAGTTCGCCCGGCTGGTCGGCGACCTGCTGGTCGGCCGCCGTCAACTGCTCGGCGATGGTCGCCCGCATGTTCTCCATCATCGACGGCATGTCGGTGTCGGCCGCGAAACCCGCCAAGGTGGTCATCTGCTGCGCGGGCGGCATCCGATCCGGCGACTCCGCCGCCGTCGCGGCATACGACTCGCGGGTGGTGTCCGCGATCTGCTGCGCCGGATAGCTGACCGCCGTGCTCTGCCGATGGTCGTCGAACCGGAACCGGTCCACGGGGGTGGTGGTCGCCGGGAAGCAGAACCGCCACAGGTCGGAGTCCGGCGGTGCGCTCGTCCGGGTGAGCGGAATCGGCGGCGTGCCGTCCTGCGCACCGTCCGCGTCGCCCGCCGCGAGCGCGAACGACGCCCCGGCGATCCGCGCCGGCCAGTCCTGGAAGTCCGGGAACGCGGCCAGCGTGTCCGACTCGTCGCTCTCCAGCCGCGGCGCCACGAAAACCGACAGGTGCGCCGTCGCGCCGTCGGCCGACAGACCGGCCGGCAGGGCGATCCACTGGATGTGCTGTTCGATCGTCATGGGGGGTGCCTTCCTGGCGCTCCGGAGGCCGAGCGGCCTACGCCGCGAAAGCCAAGCAGTAGTCGTCCCAGTCCTCCGGCTCCACGCAGTCCGCGAACGCGGGGTCGCCCGCCGATCCCGCGAACCGGCGTTCCAGCGCCAGACTGACGGACTTGCTGAAGAACGCCACGCGCACGCTCACCGTGACGCTGCCCTGGCCGACGACCTCGCAGACGCCGTCGCCCTTGTGGTACGTCAGGGCCAGGTAGAACTCGACGGAAATGGTCACGATGCCCAGCACCGACAGGTAGCCGCCGCACCGCAGATACCCGGTCAGCGTCACCGAGGTCCCGGTCAGCTGGAACGCGATCCCGGCCATCACATGCACGCCGCCGCTGGCCACCCCCAGGTCCAGCGACGCATTGCCGCCGAACTCCAAGGACCCTTCCACCTGTTCGATGCCGCGGGTGCTCACTTCCAAGGCGAAGAAACCGCCGCCGCCGAACATCGCCACGCTCACGTTGAACGGGTTGTGCCGCTCCGACACCGCGAACCGGAACCGCGTCGGCGCGTCGTCGAACGGGATCGTCAGCTTGGCCGACAACGCGACATTGCTGAGGTTGAACATGCCCAGACCGAGCGACGGCAGCGTCAGCCCATAGCCGGCCACCACGCCCGCGGTCGTCACGTCCACGCACGCGCCCGTCCCGAACACGTCCGCGGGCAAGGCGTTGCGCAGCTCGTTCACGAACTCCAGGTCGTTCATGAACGTGATGCCCACCCCGGCGGCCGTCACCTCCGGCTTGGCACCGGGCCGCGCACTGAATGACAGGCGGTCGAAGTCGACCCGCACGATCCCCAGGAAATCGAAAGCGAAGCTGCGCAGCTCGCCGCGCACCGTCGACTTGGCCAGCGCGTCGGGGGAGCGCACCGTGGTGGCTTCCAGGACGAGCGAGGCGCTCTTCAGGTCGAGCAGCGGCAGGCTGTTGGACAGCTGGGGCTTCCACACGTAGCGCAGCTCGGACCCGTCGGCGAGGTCGGCGACGCGCATGAGCGGCACCGGCAGCAAGTCCGCGGACAACCCGTCGAGGCGGCGCCGGATCTCCTCCTCGCCCAGGCTCTTCAACTCCGCCACCGACGTCGCCGGGACGGGGCCGAGCAGCGCGGCCAAGTCGATCGGGCCGAGCAGCTTGGTCCCGCCGAAGATCTGCTTCAGCGTGTCCGTGTCCACATCCGCCGCGGCACCGGCCGCGTCCAGGAACTGCGGCGCGAGCAGCCCGGCCCGCGTCGTCACCGCCTGCACCGTGCTGCTCGGGGCGGCCAGCCCGCCCGCCTGCTGGGGGGACAGGGAGACGGGCAGCGCGTCCGCGAGATTCAGGAACGCCTCGGTGGCTTGGCCCTCGAAGCCCTGCGCGAGATAGGCGTCGTGCAGGTGCACGACGCTCTCGGTGAACCGCCCGGTCAGCCGCTCCACCGCAGGGACCCGCGCCGAGGCCTGCGTCATCGCGGGCAGCAGGGTCGCCGGGTGCCCGGACGCCGCCGCCGGCTCCAGGCGCATCGAGCCGACCGGCATGCTCGTCGTCCCCGGCGCGTCCGCGGGAGCCTGCGCCAGCGCGACCGTCTGACCGGACAGGTCGACCGTCGGAAGATCGACGGCATCCGGCTCACTGTAGGCGCTCGGAACGTCGCCCAGCGTGGTCGTCCATGCGAAGACCAGCGGCAGCGTGAAGCCCACATGGCGGCCCTCGGCATCGGTCGCCACGGCATGGAACTGGAAGGGCGCGCCGCCCACCTTCACCCAGAACGCGCCCCTGCCGCCCGCGTCGTCGATCGTCGGCGTCACATGGTCGGTCAGCTCGATCGACCGGAACGGGAGCTGGCGTCCCGCATGCTCGTCGTAACCGGCGCCCTCGCCGTACACGACCTCGGCCTGGTCGATACGGATGTGCGATTCCGTGTGCAGGTACGCGACCGACGAACCGTCGCCGGGGTCGTCGTACAGGCGCCGGGTGACCGAGACCAGCGACGCGCGGTGGCCCGTACTCAGGTAGCCCTGCCCGATGGTCTGCACGAACTGTTCGCGGCCGAGCGACGCGACATGCTCGTACTGGGTCAGATTCGCCGCCGGAAAGCCGACCGGGAGGTCCCACGCCCCGTTGATCCGCACCGACGCACCCAGCGCGGTCAGCACGAACTGCTCGGCGTGCAGCGAGCGCCGCAGCGGGAACCCGTCCGGGCCGACGAAGTCGCTGTCGCTCGTCAGGGCCACGAGCTGGTCGAGGGTGTCGGCGGACAACGGCATGCCCGTCCGCGCCGGCCGGTCCCGCAGCGCCGCGAACGCCTTCAGCCCCGCGGGACCGCCGTTCTCGCCGTGCAGTTCGGCATGCCACAACTCGGTACGTCCGTCCAGCGCGACCGGCTCGGCCAGCGGCGCCGACCACGCGATCACCGGATCGTCGTGCCCGAGCAGCAGCCGCGTCGGAAACTCGATGGCAGTCCGCGGAATCCCGCCGAACAGATTCGGCACGTCCGGGTCGTCGCGCCCCAGATCGAACGGGACGACCGTGGAATTCAGACTGTTCCAGTCCAGCAGCGCCGCCACCGTCAGATCGATGCCGTCCTGCCCCTCCGGCAGCAGGAACGCCAGCGTGCTCGGCGCCGCCGCGAACGCGGGCACCGTCTCCGGGAACTGGCCGTCGGCCGGCACCCCTTCGCTGATGTGCTGGGACGGCGGACGCAGCAGCACCACGGCCGGGGACGCCGGATCCTCCCGGACCAGACGCGCCCCCTCACGCCGCAGATTGACCACCTCCACCCGCAGCACCAGCATGTCCTCGATACGGAGGATGCGGAACGGGTCGGCAGTCATGACTGCCCGCCTTCCGGTCGACTCGCGGGGCCTTGCCCGGTGCCGGTACGGACACGGCGGCGGGGCAACGGCCTGGTTTCCAGCCTGGCAAACGGCGCCCGCGGACGCACCTTTTCGGGACGCCCGCGCGCTTCAGTGCCGCCGCGGATGGCGGCGGGGATGCAGGACGACATTGCCCCAGTGCTCCACGCGGTACGCGGCCGACGCCGCCGACTTCGCCAGCCCCGCGGCCGGACGCATCGCCCACGGAAGCGCGAACCCCGACGCCAGCGTCCGGGTCGCCACCGCCGCCGTCCGCGCCAGCGTCTCCGACATGAGGGACGTGCCCAGCTCGCCCTGGAGCGTCTCGTCCGAGACCCGGCACGCGTGCAGCACGTCCGCGACCAGCGCCGACGGCACCGGGGGATAGGCCGCACCGTTGCCCGGCGCCGCGCGACGGTACGCGGCCAGGAACGCCCCGGCATGGCCCGCGGCACCGGCCGCCACGTCCCGGTCGGCCTGCTCGGCGATCGTGGCCAGCTCCTGCGCGGTGATGAGCCGCTGCAGACCGCCCGCCACCCAGATCGAGGTCACCGGCAGACTCCGCGGCAACCCGGAGGACGCCGGATCCGTCAGGAAGCCCAGCTCCGGGGCCCGCCCGTCCGGGAACGGCTCCTGCACACCCGGCGGCGGATCGGCATCCGCGATCTCCCGCAGCGCGGCTACCAACTCCGTCCGGAACCGCGCGGGATCCTCGGACGCGTCGGCTTTGCGCGCGAGATGCCTCGGGTCGAGCAGGAGCTGGACGAGCCAGCCGGCGCCGTCCAGCCGGCCCCACATCCAGTCGTTCGCACACCACGAACTCTTGTAGAAGGCACCGAAATGATGGAGCTGCAGACCGGTCAGCTTCTGCGCCGCCAGACTCCGCAGGTCCAGGGCACAGCGGGTGTCGGCGCTGATCTGCACCAGCTCGACGGCCTGCGGGGCACGGCCGCGGCCCGGCGACAGGACGTGCTGGAGCACGTGCAGCTCGAACAGCCGGGCGACGCAACGCGGGGCGGGCAGGGCGCCGTCGACGGTCAGGTAGTGGAGAAGGTCGGCGAGCCGGGTCGGCTCGTCGCCGGGCGGGGACGCCGGGGCGGGCAAGGGGGCCGGGGTACCTGCGGAGCCCGGGGCGGCTCGGGCGGCCAGCTCGGACAGGAGCGGCTGTGCGGCGAGGAGGATGCCGCCGAACTCCGCCCAGGCCTGGGCTGTCGCGGACTGATCCGCGCCGGCCGGAAGTTGGCTGCATGCCGCGTCTCGCCACGCGGGCGAGGCGGCCAGGTCGCCGAGCGGGCCGGGATGAGCTGCGGTGTCGGCAGTGTCGGTCGCTCCGGTCGCTTCGGTCGCGGCCAGGGCTGCGGCGACTTCGGCGGGGAGGTGCCCGGCGGACTCGCGCTCCGGCATTGCCGCGTGGACGCGGGCGACAAGGCCGTCGAGCAGCGCACGCTCGTCCGCGGCGGGACGCAGCACGAAACCGGAGGTGAGCAGGCCGAGCACGATGGCCTTCCCACCGTCCAACGCGGGGCGGCCGAAGGCCGCGAGAGCGTCGAAGCGGCCCGGCTCCGGCAAGGAGCCGGGCAGGCGTGCGGTGACGGCTTGTTCGGCGGCGTCGGTCAGGACATCGGCATCGGAACCGAAGCCGGTCGGGCGGCCGTCGGCGGCGAACTGCCCGGCCGCGGTGCGCTGCCGCAGCGCCTCCTCGGCTGCCGTGGCGGCGAGGGTATGGGCGTACGTGTCGCGGAAACGCGCATACACCGGAGGCGTCACCGCATCGCCGCCCGCGGCCAGGCGGGCGAGCTGTCCGTCGGCGCGGCGGCGGGCCCGCGCGGCCGCGTTGTGCGCCGCGATGTCCGCCAGCTCGGCGGAAATCGTCTGGGAGAGGGCCGCGTTGAGGTCCCACATGACGGCGCGGCCGAGGACCGGGGCGGTCAGGTCGGGTGGGGGTGGGGTGGAGGGGGCTGCCGCGGTGGTGGGCTGCGGGGTCGGCGGCTGCGTGGTCGGGGCTTCCGCGGCGGCTGTCCGTGCCGCCGGGTCGGTCGCTTCGGGGAGGCCCGCGGAAGGGACGACGTAGGCGAGTACGCGCCGTACTTCGCGGTCGGCCGCCCGGTCGAAGATCGCCTCCAGCGCGGGACCCAGCGGCCGGTTCGCCAGCAGCCCGCCGTCGGCGACGTGCTGGGCGCGCGTGAGACCGATGTACGGGCTCATCACCGGATGGGTCGGGTCGCTGCCCGGGGCGCCGATCGGCAGGAACGCGGGTTCGAACGCGCCCGGGAACGACGCGCTGCTGCGGGCCGCCAAGGCCAACGCCCGGAAAGTGTCCGGCCCCGCCAGGTCGGCGGACGCGAACGTGAACAGGCCGCGGTGCGTCGTGTCGCGCACCAGTACGCCGTAGTCGTCGGTGTACCGGCTGTCCTCGCCGTCGAGCAGCGTCGTGGTGATCATGACCCGGACGGGGGAATCCGGGTCGGGGCCGGACGCGGAGGTGCCCATGATCCGGTGCAGGCCGTCGCTGAGGTCGGCGAGCAGCACCTCGTCGCCGTACAGCAACGACGGGTGCTCGCGGTCCGACGGACGCCGCAGCAACTGGCCGAACGAGCCTTGCGTCAGCCAAATGCCGCGCAGCAGGCCGATGTCCGTCTGCCACACCTCGGCGAGGCCGAGCACGGCCGCGTTGATGGCGCCCGCGCTCGTCCCCGACAGGACGTCGATGCCGAACCCGACGCCGAGGAGATCGAGCAGGCCGCGGTACTTGTCACGCACCCCGGCGGCGGGCGCCTCCACCTCGCCCGGCTTGCCCCGGCGCATCCGGCTCGCCGAACACAACAGGTTCATCTCGCGGGCGACACCGCCCATCCAGATGGCGAGGCTCACCCCGCCGGTGAAAGTGGCCGCCAGTCGGATCTCCGGTTCGGCGGGGTTGCTACCGGTACCCGGGGTACCGGTCGGAGGGATGGGCGTGCCCATGGCCGTGCTCTTCTCGGGCGGGGGTTCTCTTCCGGCCCGGCCCCGGCATGCTTTCCTCCGGCGGCGAACTCGCCTCTGGCGCACGCCGAATGCCGGTCTCCTTCCATGCTGCGCGCTCGGTCGGAGGGTGTCGACCTGTGCCGCGGGCGGCACTTCGGGTGGCATGTCCGGTGCAGCAGATCGTCCGCGGCGGTTGGATCGCGTTCGGCGATCCAGTCTCGCCTCGGAGGCGGCGGTCAGACGGACAGCGGAAGTTGCTTGAGGCGCGGCGGCGTGCCCGGGATGACCGTGCGCTCCAGGTCCGCCGCGGGCACCGCCAGCGGCAGCTCGGGGTAGCGGTCGAGCAGCGCCCCGACGGCGATCTCGCACTGGACGCGGGCCAGCGACGCGCCGATGCAGTAGTGGATGCCGAGGCCGAAACCGATGTGGCCGCCGACGGCGTCCGCGGGGCGGCACACGTCCAGCCGGTCGGGGTCGGCGAACTGCCGCGGGTCCCGGTTCGCGGAGACGAGGACCAGCTGGACCGCGTCGCCCTTCCGGATCTTCGTGCCGTCCAGCTCCACATCCTCGGCGGCGACCCGCATCCGGACCATGATGTCCGGACCGCACCAGCGCACGAACTCCTCCACCGCGCCGGGCAGCAGCGCCGGATCCGCGACCAGCCGCAGCCGCTCGCCGGGGTGCGCGTGCAGGGCGGCGATGCCGTTCGCGATGAGCTGGGCGGTGTTGTCGTACCCGGCCATCACCACGTTGAGGACCATCGCGACCTGCTCGACCTCGTCGAGCGGGAAACGGGGGTCGTCGTTCGCGGCGAGCGTGCCGAGCAGGTCCTCGGTGGGGTCGGTGCGGCGTTCGTCGAGCAGCAGGCGCACGGTCTCCACCACCTCGACCGAGGACGTGCGCAGCCGGGCCGGGTCCATGGTGAGGATGTCGTCGCCCCAGCGGCGGAACGAGGCGCGGTGTGCTTCGGGGACGCCGACCAGCTCGCAGACGACGGTGAGCGCGAGGGGGTAGGCGTACTCCTCGATGAGGTCGACTGTGCTCCCCCCGCTCCGCTTGCCGGGGAGGCCGGCCAGGAGGGCGGCGGCGACCTCGGCGATGCGCGGGCGCAGGGCCTGGATCCGGCGGCCGGTGAACGCCCGGGCGACCGCGCCGCGCAGGCGGGTGTGGTCCGGCGGATCGATGTCCAGCGCGGAGACCATGAAGTACTTCAGGACATCTGCGGGCAGGTTGAGCATGTCGAGCAGCGGCTTGCGCGGATCCTCGCCGGTGTGGCCGGGCACCGAGGCCGGGTTGCTGACGAACCGCGGGTCGCGCAGACCGGCGCAAACATCAGCGTATCGAGTGATCACCCATACGGGCTGCCGGTCGGTCAACCAGCCCCGGACGACGGAGCCTTGCTCGCGCATCCGGCCGAACCCGCCCGCCGGATCGGCGAGGAGCCCGGGGTCGAGCAGGCGGGGGTCCCGGTCGGCGGGTGAGGGCTGCCGCGGCGCCGGTGCGGTGGGTGCGTCGGTCGTCGGGGTCTCCACGAAAGCCTCCTGATTTTCAGCCCGTTCGCCGGCGGCGGTGCGGTGGGCGACACCGCAACTGTGGCGTGCGATCCGGCCAACCAGGTATTCGTTTGTGGGGATTCCACACGGATGAGCGAATCAGGAAGTCGCTCAGGGTAGTTGCTTGGAGGCGTGCCGTGATCTGTCAAGGGGGCGCAACCCGATCGAGTGAATGGAGCCCTATTCGGTTGGTGGCGACCAACCGGTGTGCCTAGTCTCGACATCGATCACGACGAGCATCCGGGTGGACACCCGTGGTCACCAGCACGGGGCGATCCGCCCGGGTGCGCGTCGGGTCATGCCGGGGGGTGAACGAGCATCGAGCACCAGCACGTTCGCCGCAAGGTGGCGGCGGTTCCCGAGCGTGGAACCGCCGTCGTGGCCTGCCGACGCGCCGTCGTGGCGCCGT
The DNA here is from genome assembly GCF_039542225.1 of Yinghuangia aomiensis. Taxonomy (NCBI): domain Bacteria; kingdom Bacillati; phylum Actinomycetota; class Actinomycetes; order Kitasatosporales; family Streptomycetaceae; genus Yinghuangia; species Yinghuangia aomiensis. The sequence goes on from NZ_BAABHS010000011.1 coordinate 226,577, forward strand.
CGCACGGACGGGGGTGCCTTGCCTTTCGTCCTGCCCGGCATCGCCGAAGCACCGCACGGCACGCGAGCGCAGTCCCGCGGGGCTGCTCTGCCAACCGACCACCTACCCGAAGGGGACGATCGACCATGCCGCCCGCAATTGCGCCTTTCCTTGTCGGGCTCGTCGTCGCGCCGATCGCCAAGCGCCTCGTCAAGCCCGTGGTGCGCGGGGTCATCAAGACCTCGGTGGAAATCGCCCTCGACGTCAAACGAGCCGCCCAGGAAGCCGGCGAGGGCGTCCACGACCTGGCGGCCGAGGTCGCCGCGGAGATGTTCACCGACAAGCACGCCGAGGAGGAAGCCGCCGCCCCGCGCCCGGCGGCGGGCAAGGCGGTGGGGAAGGGCCGGCAGGCGGCCACCGCCACGGCTTGAGGGGCGGGCGGGTGGCGGCGGTGGCGGGTTGCGCTGTCGCTGAACCGCTCGTCGGACGGTGACGGGTTCGGGTGAAGGGCCGGGGTGGTTGCGGCTTGAGCCTGTCGCGGAGCCGTCGGCTGTCGGCCGTCCGGGCGGCGGCGAGGTGAGCGCGGTCTCCGGGTGGTTCGGATGCCGGTTCGGGCGCCGCGTCGTGTGCGCGGCGGATCGGGTTGATTGCCTGGTCGGCCCGGCGGATCGTCGCGTGGACTGCTTCGGATGCCTGGTGGCGTCAGGGAGTGGAGCCGGTGCGGTTGCCGGGATGGCCGGTTCGGCCCGGTCATGGCCGGGCGTCCGCTTGGGACGCGCGGTTGGGCTGGGCACGGATCGGCCAGGCGGCTCGTTCGATGCCGAATGGTTCGCTTCGGGCGCCTGGTTGCGCCAGGGGTGGATCGGCTTGGCGCGCCGGCTCGCCGGGGTGGCTCGGTAGTTGCCGAGTTGTCGGCTGAGCGGTCCGCTAGCGGACCTGTCGGTCTCGGCTGCTGCTGCCTGAACGGCTGGTTCCCAGGGGCGTCGTGGCTTGACGGGCGCGTTGTGCTCGAAGCTTTCGACGCGGAGAGCTTGGCCGTCCGTCCGGGGGGCGGTGGAGGAGCGGGTCCGGGCCTGCATGGCAGGACGTCGGCCGTCCCGTCATGCCTGCCTGCCCCTGCCTGGGCGGACTTGGACGCGGCGACCGACCTGGCCGAATTCCGTGCGCCGTGCGAACCGCCGTGGGGTGGGTCGGACTTGTGAGGTCCGGTAGGCCTAGCGGTGGAGCCCTTCCCGCCGCTGCTTGCTCCAGGTGACCGGGGGAGCCGGCGGCAGTCGCTCGGGCCGTGTCCCGGGCGCGGCCGACGGCGCCGAGGTTGCGCGGACGCCCGGCAGCCCGGCCATGGCGCTGGGCCTCGCGCTTTATCGCACGACGGCTCGACCGCACCGCAGCACCGCAGCACCGCAGCACCGCAGCACCGCAGCACCGCAGCACCGCAGCACCGCAGCACCGCAGCACCGCAGCACCGCAGCACCGCAGCACCGCAGCACCGCAGGTCAGTCTGTATACCGATTCGGGGGATTCCGCCATGACCACCGCCGTGCCCGACGTCGCGGCCCGCACGCTTGTGATGCGGCCGTGTTCGGTCGTGCCGGGACGTCAGCGCTGGGAAGTCGCGGGCCTCCGCGGCCGCCCGGACGCCGCACGGCTCGTCGAGGAATCCCTGCGCACCGAAGCCGGCGTCGACGGTGCCACCGCCAACCCGGTCACCGGCCGCGTCCTCCTCCTGCACGACCGGACCCTCACCACGCCCGAGGCCTCCCACCTGCTGCGCCGCGCCGTCGTCCGCGCCCTCGCCCGCGTCCTGGCCCCACCGCCCCCGGCGCCCGCACGGCGCCCGGGAACCGCCCGCGCCCGCATGCGGAGCGTGCGGAGCGCAACCGCCGGGCGCCTGGGGCTCGGAGCCCTCGGGGCCGCTCGGGAAGACGCGACGGATCGAGGCGCTTCCGGCCACCGCAGCCGACTTCCGGTGCGGTCCGCGCTCCCCGGCCAACGGGCATCCGGTCCCGGCGGCACACGCCCCGGTTCCCCATCGCGTCGTTCGCAACGGACCGGCTCGACCAGGCGATGGCTCCGCAGAGCCGCGCTCGCGGCGGGCGGCGCGTTGCTCGTGGTCGGGACCGGCGGTGCCGTCGTCGGATTCCTGCTGCGCCCGCTCGTCAGCCTCGGCCTGGTCGCCGGGGCGACCACCCTCATCGTCCGGCGCGCCTGGCGCCGCTCCGAGGAACCCGGCGCGGCCAGACCACGGCGGCATATGCTGCGCGACCTGATCGGCCCGCACCGCAAACGCTTCACCCTCGCCGCGCTCACCTCGCTGCTCGCCCAAGCCGCGGAAATGACCCTCGGCCTGTTCATCGCCACGATCGCCGTCGTCCTGATGCAAGGCGAGAGCCAATTCCTGGCCGGGCTGGGCATCGTCGGCGCCGGCACCCAACTGTGGTGGCTGGCCGCGGCAACGGCGCTGGTGTGCGGCGTGGTCGCCGCGCTGTCGTACACGTCCGGCCTCGCGTGGCGCCGGCTCGCGCGCGATGTCGAGTACGACTGGCGCAACCACACGTACGCCCACGCGCAACGGCTGCCGCTGTCCGCGCTGGAAGGCAGCCGTACCAGCAGGGTCGCCGGCGTCCTGTCCGACGACATCGGCCGCATGGGCGCGTTCGTCGCCGGAACGTTGCCCGAACTGGTGCAGATGGTCACGAGCGTGCTGGTCATCGTCCCGGTGTTCCTCGTCTTCGCGCCGCAGATCGCGTGGGTGGCGTTCCTGCCGGTGCCGTTCGTCACGTGGCTGTCGTTCCGCTTCCACGACCGCGACGCGGGTGCGTACGCCGCCGCGGGCGAGACCCGCGCGCGCCTGCACAGCCGCATGGCGAACACCTTGCAGGCCAACAGCACCGTCAAGGCCTCGTGTACCGAGGACTACGAGGACGCCCGAATCGTCGAACTCGGCGACCAATACCGCGACACCACCGCGCACACCGACCGCGGTACCGTCCGGCACACCGAGTCGGTGCGGCTGGCGACCACCGCCTCGATGGCCGGGACGCTGCTCTTCGGAGGTCGCGCGGTGCTGGCCGGCGAACTCCCCTTCCAGGCCTTCAGCCCGCTCGTCGGCCTGCCACAGCAGATGCTGTGGCGACTCACCCGACTCGGCGCGACGGCCGACCAGTACCGCCGCACGCTCGATTCGTACGGCAGGGTCGCCGCGCTGGTCGAGATGCCGGAGGAGCCGGTACGGGCGGAAGCCGACTCCTCCGCCGCCGCGAAGAAGGCGGACGGGGAACTCGTCTTCGACCGTGTGTCGTTCGCGTACACCGAAGGCATCCCCGTGCTGCGCGACCTGAGCCTGCGGATCGCCGCGGGTCGCGTCACCGGCATCGTCGGCCCGACCGGCTCGGGCAAGACCACGATCGCGCGCCTGCTGATGCGCTTCGAGGACGTGGACGAGGGCCGGATCCTGCTGGACGGGCGTGACCTGCGCGCCGTACCGCTGCACGAACTGCGTTCCACCATCGGCCTGGTGGCCCAGGAGCCGGTGCTCTTCGACGGCACGATCGCGGACAACGTGCGGTACGGCAGCTTCGACGCGGACGACCGCCGCGTGCTGGTCGGCACCCGGCTGGCCGAGGCCGAGTCGTTCATCGGGGATCTGCCGGAACGCGAGCACACGATCGTCGGCGAGCGCGGGTCCGCGCTGTCCGGAGGCCAGAAGCAGCGGATTGCGCTGGCGCGCACGATCCTGCGCAATCCGCCGGTCGTCCTCCTCGACGAGGCCACCTCGGCCGTCGACAACGGCACGGAAGCCGCGATCCAACGCGCGCTGAAGCAATTCGGCGCGGGCCGCACGATGGTGGTGATCGCCCACCGGTTGACCACGGTTCGGGACGCGGACTGGATCTACGTCCTGGACCGCGGCGGCGTGCTGTCCGAACAGGGCACGCACGACGAACTCATCGGCCAGGACGGGGTGTACGCGGACCTGTGGCGGCTGCAGTCGGGGGAGGAGCCGCCGGTGTCGGCGTCTTCCGGGAGTGGTGGGGTGCCGCGGCCGGCGCTCTCCGGGCGGCCGAGTACGCACACGAGCGTGATGGACAGGAACGGTGCCGGGGAGGTGGGTTCGGGAGCTGCGGACTCGGCCTCGCGGTCTGCCGGGTTGCCCGTCGCCGATTTCGACGGACGGGATTCGGAGCCGATCGGCGCTGTTGTCGCCGTCGGCGATGCGTCGGAGGGAACGGGCGCGGGGGCGTCCGGCGGCCCGGGTGGGACGTTTGCCGGTGGTGGCGTGACGGTCTCGGGCAGTGGGCCGGCGGCAACGTCGGTCACCGGCGCGGCGGCTGCGGCCGGTCTGACGGCGGCGGGTCTCGGCGCGGCGGTGGACGTAGCTGCGTCGGCCGGGGGCGGAGCCGCCCCTGCGGTGGACGACGAGGTGGGTGCCGGTCCGAGTGTCGAGGAATCCCGGTCTGCGGCGGACGTTGTGGCCGTTGCCGGACCCGGGGCGGGTGCCGGGGATGCGTCGGGTGTGTCCGCAGTCGACCGTGCGGCGGGCGGTGGGTCCGGCGCCGTTGCGGCGGCCGATGCGGTGGCTGCCCCGGATGTGACAGCCAAGTCGGCGGGGCCCGGCGCGGGCCGTACGCGTCCGCCCGTCACGCGCGCCGGCGCGGCCGGGAATCGATCGCTGGTAACGGGCCCCAGTCGCGCGGCTTCAAGGGCCCAGGCGAGTGGCGGAGCCGGCGGCACGGAGCCGAATCCGCGTCGCTCGCGCGCCGATGCGCCAGGGGTTGAGCGGGGGGCGTCCGCGGGTGGGGCGGATGTGCCCTCGCAGTCGGCGACGGCTTCCGAGGGCGGCGGTGAATCGCCGCGATCGGGTTCTGCGGTGCCGGGTGGTCGCGGCGGGCGCGTGCCGCTCGTCGGTGGGTCTGTTGACCCGGGCAGTGGTGTCTCCGGGCGTGGTCTGGCGGCAACACCGGTGACCGGCCTGGAGGCTGGCGCCGGTCTGGCGGCACGGGGTGTTGCCGCGGCCGGCGGCGGCGAGTCGGTGGGGGAGGCGGGTCTGGCGGCTTCGGCCCTCGGGGCGGTGGGGCTGGACGCTGCTGTGTCGGCCGAGGTGGCGCCCGGTGACGGCGGGTCGGCGGGGGAGGCCGGTTTGGCGGCTTCGGCCCTTGAGGCGGTGGGGCTGCGGGCGGCCGCGTCGACTGAGGCGGCGCCAAGTGGCGGCGAGTCGGCGCCCGATGCCTCCGCCGCTGCCAATCGTGCGGCTGCGACGCTCGATGTGGGGCTGGTCACCGCATCGGGTGCGTCGGCCCCGGGTGGCGTGGCGGCCGGCGGGTCGGGTGTGGCCTCGGCGGCCGCTTCGCGGCCTGCCGATGCCTCGATGTCTGCCGACGTCGAAAGTGCCCGCCGACCAGGCCTGGTGCACGAGTCCGCCCGCCGCCCCGGTCGCGACGCGGCGGCCGGTTCTCCCTCGGCTTCGGCGGAGAATCGAGGACTGGTAACGGGCCCTAGCTCTCAGACCTCACAGCAAACAGCACCAACCGCCGACAAGGCGCCACAGCCCGGCGCGCCGCGTCGCGGTGCCCCGCCGGGGCTCGACGTCCAGGCGGACGTGCGGATCGCGTTCGGCGGCAGTATCCACGGCGCGGGTGCGAAGGCCGGTGCGGCGTCGGGCGTGCGCGTGACGGCGGGGCGTGGGCTCGCGGAGCCTGCGAGGGCTGAAGTGCCGGGCGAGGGCGAGTTGCCGGCGCCCGCGACCGGGAAGGCCGGCGGAGTGGCCGGCGGCGTGCGGGCCGGGCACGGGCGTTCGTCGCCCGCAAAGGCTGCCGGGCCCGCCGGTGATCCCATGCCCACATCCGACCAGACAGCTTCGCCGGCATCCGACCAGCCTCGCGACGACGGCCGATCGCCTGCCCACGAACCCGATCGCGGCTCTGCTCCACCGGAGTCCGCGTCGGCCGACGGGGCGCCCGAGGGCTCGCCGCCCGCGCCAGAATCGTCCGGTCGTGGTGCGCCCGGGTCGCGGGACGGCCGGACGCCCGGCGCGAATCCGCGTGGTCGAGGCCGGGGGACCCGGGGGGTGCAGCCCGGGGGGTGATGTCACGCCGGACGTGCCTGGGGGAGGGCCGCCGGATCCCGCGTGGTCGATGACGCCGCCTGCCGCTTGCGGGCGGTGTGGTTCGGCGCGCCCGCGCGCCTCCTGCCCGAGGTGCCCGGGTGGGCTGCCCGGCCCGGATCCGCGGCTCGGCACCGTGGCCGGAAACCGCAGCCCCGGCAACCTTCCCCCGCATCCCCGGCCACCGCTGATCCGTTCGCCCCCGACCCGACCCGACCCGACCCGACCCGACCCGACCCGACCCGACCCGACCCGACCCGACCCGACCCGACCCGACCCGACCCGACCCGACCCGACCCGACCCGACCCGTCGCCCTCTCCTCGCCCTCACACCCTCTTTGCTCGGCAAACCGTCCACCCCGCAACCCCTCGGTCAGCGGATTCCCAAGCACTGAAGCCCAGCCCGTTCAGTCCACACGCCCCCGCCTTCCACCCCCGCCGGCCCTGCAAGACCCACAGCCCGTCCGCCCGCCCCCTCGTCCCCACCCCTCCGCCCATCGACTCCAAAGCCACCAAATCTCCATCCCAACTCCACCGCCCGCCCCCTCCTCTGCCCACCGCACGCCCACGCCCCCGCCCCACCACTCACCCCACACCCCCGCCCCACCCCCTGCGGCGGCTCGTCCTGCGGTCACTCAACTGGAGGTACCCCCTTGTCTCGTCACGGTTCGGTCGGCCCCGAGGTCGCCCGCCAGGTCGCCCCCGAGGTCACCCCCGTCGGGGCGGTGCCGTTGACTGCTGCGCAGCGTGAGGTGTGGTTGGCGGAGCAGCGTGTGCCGGGTGGCAATCCCGCGTACCGGATCGGCGAGTACCTGGACATCGCCGGGCCCGTCGACGCGGTCGTGTTCGAGGACGCGGTCCGGCGGCTCGTCGGGGAGGTCGACGCGATCCGTGCGCGCATCGTCGACGTCGGCGGCGCGGAGCCGGTGCAGGTGGTCGGGGATGTGCCGGCCGAGTGCCTGGCGCTGGTGGATGTGTCCGCAGAGGCCGACCCCGCGGCCGCCGCGCGGGCGTGGGTGGACGCCGACATGGCGCGGCGGCTCGACCTCGCCGCGGGGCCGCTGTTCTCGTACGCCCTGCTCAAGCTCGGCCCCGAGCGCTACTGGTGGTTCCACAGCTACCACCACGTCGCGATGGACGGCTTCTCGTTCAACCGGGTCGTCCGGCGTCTCGCGGAGACGTACTCGGCGCTGATGGCGGGCGCCGAGCCGACCGACTCGCCGTTCGGGCGGCTCGGGGAGTTGGTGGCTGCCGATCAGGCCTACCGGACGTCGGCGGGCTGTGCCGTGGATCGGGCGCACTGGGCGGAGTTGCTCGCCGATCGGCCGCGGGCGCGGCTGGTGTCGGCGGTGGCGGAGCCGCGGCAGCCGGATGCGAGCCGCCGCACGGCGCGGCGCACCGGGTTCCTGGAGCTGGCGGAAGGAAGGCAGCTCGGCGACAAGGCAGCGCGCTTGGGGGTCTCGCACTCGCGTCTCGTGGCGGCCGCGGTGGCCGTGTACGCGCATCGGCTGACCGGTGCGCGTGACGTCTTGCTCGGCTTGGCGGTCACCGGCCGTGTGGGGGCCGCGGCGCGGCGTGTCCCGGGGATGATGTCGAACGTGCTTCCGCTGCGCCTCGCGGTGCGGCCGGAGACGACGCTGGGCGAGCTGGTCGCGCAGATCGACGCGCGGGTGCACGCGGCGGTGCGGCATCAGCGTTTCCGCGGCGAGGAGTTGCTGCGCGAGATGGGGCCGGCCGGGGCCGCGGAGGCGGTGTTCTCGCCGGTGGTCAACTTCATGGGGTTCGCGCAGGACGTCGCGTTCGCCGGCCATCCGGCGACCGCCTACAACATGTCGATGGGCCCGATCACCGACCTCTCGGTGGGGGTCTGGGACCGGCAGGACGGTGAGGCCCCGGCCGTGGTGCTGCACGCCGACCCGTCGCGTTACGGGGACGGTGACCTCGCCGATCACCAGCAGCGCATCGTGCGGCTCGTCGACGCCGTCGCCCGCGCGGAAGCCGACTGCCCGGTCGGCGCGTTCGAGGTGCTGCTGCCCGACGAGGCGCCGTCGGTCGCGGCCGCGGCGACGCGGGCGCCCGGGGAATCGGCCACGTTCCCCGCGTTGTTCGAGGCCCAGGTCCGGACGACCCCGGACGCCGACGCTTTGGTCGCCACCACTGGGTCCGCGGCAGCGCGCGTGACGCTGACGTACGCCGATCTCGACGCCCGCGCGAACCGCTTGGCGCACGCGCTGGTTGCCCGCGGTGCGGCCCCGGGCCGCCTCGTCGGTGTGGCATTGCCGCGTGGTGCGGACCTGGTGGTGGCGATCCTCGCGGTGCTCAAGTCGGGTGCCGCCTACGTGCCGTTGGATCCGGATTACCCGGCCGCGCGTCTGGCGGCACTTGTTGCGGACGTGCGGCCGCTGCTGACGGTGACGACCGGCGAGCACCCGTTCGAGACCTCGTCCCTGGTGCTCGACGATCCCGAAACCCGCGCGGAACTTGCCGGGCACCCGGACGTCGCCCCGCGGCGTTCCGGCCTGTTGCCGCGCCAACTGGCCTACGTCGTCCACACCTCCGGCTCCACCGGCCGTCCCAAGGGTGTCGCCGTGACCCACGCGGCGCTGGCGAACCTGGTGGCCGGGCAGAGTGCCGCGATGTTCGCGTCGGCGGCCGATCGTGCCGACGCGCGGGCGCTGCGCGTGGCTTTGACGACGTCGGCGGCGTTCGACGCGTCGTGGGACCAACTGGCCGCGTTGGCGCACGGTCACGCGCTGCACGTCGTGGACCGGGACACCTGGCTCGACCCCGCCGCGGCCGTGGCCTGGATCCGCGACGAGCGGATCGACTTCGTCAACGCGCCTCCGGCCTGGCTGCGCGAACTGCTCGACCGCGGTGCGTTCGATCCCGCCGAAGGCTGGTGCCCGGCGGTCGCGGTCGTCGGCGGCGACACCGTTCCGGCCGACCTGTGGGGGCGGCTGCGCGGCCTTCCCATGACCGAGGTGTGGAACTGCTACGGCCCGACCGAGTGCACCGTCGACGCCGCCGCGGCCCGGGTCCGGGCGGCCAAGCCGGAAATCGGGCGGCCGGTCCCCGGTGCCCGTGCGTACGTCCTCGACACCGCGCTGCGGCCCATGCCGGTGGGCGTCGCCGGTGAACTGTATGTCGCGGGCGCGGGCCTCGCGCTCGGCTACGTCGACCGCGCCGCGCTGACCGCCGAGCGGTTCGTGGCCGATCCGTACGCCGGGACGCCGGGCGCGCGGATGTACCGCACGGGTGACGTCGCCCGGCTGCGTGCCGACGGGTCGTTGGAGTTCCTCGGCCGTGCCGACGACCAGGTCAAGGTCCGCGGCTTCCGGGTGGAGCCCGGCGAGATCGAGGCCGTGCTGGCGGCGGAGCCCGCGGTCGAGCAGGCCGTGGTGGTCGCCCGCGACGACCGTCTCGTCGCCTACGTGGTGCCGGAGAGTGCCGCCGCCGATCCGGGCCCGCTGCTCGGGCGGCTGCGTGCGCGCCTGCCGCGGCACATGGTGCCCGCGGTGCTCGTCGGGTTGGACACGCTCCCGCTGACCGCGACCGGCAAGGTCGACCGTGCCGCGCTGCCCGCCCCCGCGTGGGGCGCGCACGAGACGTCGGCGCCTCGCGGTCCTTTGCCGCGGACGCCGGAGGAACTCGCGGTGGCGGGCTTGTTCGCCGAGGTGCTCGACGTGCCGCGGGAGCGGGTCGCGGCCGACGACTCGTTCTTCGACCTCGGCGGCCACTCCCTCCTCGCCACCCGGCTGATCGCCCGCGTGCGGGCGGTGCTCGGTGTCGAGGCGGAGCTGCGGACGCTGTTCGAGGCCCCCACGGTCGCCGGGTTCGCGGCGGGGCTGCGCGGCGCCGACGCGGCGCGCCTCGCGCTGCGCCGCCGCGCGTCGGGGCCGGAAGCACGGCCGGAAGCAGGGCCGGAAGCACGGCCGGAAGCCGACTCGGCAACGGAGCCGGAACCGGTGCCGCTGTCGTCCGCGCAGAACCGCCTGTGGTTCCTGCAACGCACCGAAGACCTCGGCGCGACCTACCACATCCCGTTCGCGCTGCGGCTGACCGGACCGCTCGTACCCGAGGCGCTGGCCGCGGCGTTGACCGACGTCGTCGGCCGGCACGAGAGCCTGCGCACGGTCGTCGCCGAAGGCGTCGGCGGACCGGTACAGCACGTTCTCCCGGCGGAGCGTGTGAAGGTCGGGCTGCCCGTGGTCAAGGCCGAAGGGCCTGAAGCCGGCGGGCTCGATGTCGGCGGGCTCGATGCCGAACTGGCCGAGGCAGCCGCCCACCCGTTCGACCTGACCGCCGAAATCCCTTTGCGGGCAACGCTGTTCGAGAGCGCCAGCGACGAGCACGTGCTGCTGTTGGTGCTGCATCACATCGCCGGTGACGGCTGGTCCACCGATCCGCTCGCCCGCGACCTCGCCGCGGCGTACGCGGCCCGGATCGAGGGCCATGCGCCCGAGTGGGCGCCCCTGCCGGTGCAGTACGCCGACTACACGATGTGGCATCGCGAACTGCTCGGTTCACGCGATGCCGCGACCACCCTGGCGCGCACGCAACTCGACTACTGGAAGGGCGCTTTGCGTGGCCTGCCGCAGTGCGTGCCGCTGCCGTACGACCACCCGAAGCCGACCGTGGCCATCCGCGACGGCGCGCACGTGCCGCTGCGCGTCGACCCGGAGTTGCACGCGGCGCTGGCCCGCGTGGCGCGGCGACGCGGCGCGAGTCTGCATATGGTGCTGCACGCCGCCCTGGCGGCGCTGTTCACGCGGTTGGGTGCGGGCACGGACATTCCGATCGGCACGCCGATCGCGGGCCGTACCGATGCCGCGTTGGACGATCTGGTCGGCTTCTTCGTCAACACGCTGGTGCTGCGCGCCGACACGTCCGGTGATCCGACGTTCGGGGAACTCCTCGACCGGGTGCGGGAAACCGCGCTGGGTGCCTATGCGCACCAGGACGTGCCGTTCGACCAGGTCGTCGAGGCCGTGAACCCGGCGCGTTCGGCGGCGCACCACCCGCTGTTCCAGACGATGCTGGCGTTGCAGAACGCGCCGAGCGGTGATTTCGCGCTCGCCGGGGTGGCCACGGAGACCGTGCTGGTGGGGACGGGGACGGCGAAGTTCGATCTGTTCTGGAACCTGACCGAGCACGGCCGCGGTACGGAGACCGGCGGCTTGGCCGGTGTCCTGGAGTTCCGCACCGACCTGTTCACCCGTGCGGGCGCCGAGGCGCTGGCGGCCCGCTGGCTGCGGGTCCTGCGTGCCGTCGCCGTCGCGCCGGAGACACCGATCGGCCGGATCGACGTCCTCCTCGACGGCGAAGCCGACCGGCTGCTGCCCGCAGGCCGCGCACCGGAAGCGCACGCCGAGCCGCACACCGAGCACCGCACCGAACGCGCCACCCTCGCCGCCCGCTTCGCCGCACAAGCGCGCCAGACTCCCGACCGCACCGCCGCCGGCCACGGCACCGAATCCCTCACCTACGCGCAGCTCGACGCCCGCGCCAACCGGCTCGCCCACGCCCTGCGGGCCCGCGGCGCCGGTCCCGAAGCCCTCGTGGCGTTGGCCCTCCCGCGCTCGCTCGATCTGGTCGTCGCGATCCTCGCCGTCCTGAAGGCCGGGGCCGCGTACCTTCCGCTCGACCCGGATGCACCCGCGGAACGCCTCGCGCTGATCCTGGACGATGCGCGGCCCGCACTCCTGGTCGTCGACGACGCCTCGGGCGCACCGCAGGGCGTTGCCACCGTCGCCCTCGGCGACCCCGGCATGCGCCGTGAACTCGAGGAGCATCCGGCCGACGCGCCCGCGGTCGCGGCCGGGCCCGACCATGCCGCGTACGTCATCTACACCTCCGGTTCGACCGGCCGCCCGAAGGGCGTCGTCGTCACCCACCGCAACGTCGTCCGCCTGTTCGACCGGACCGAGCCGTGGTTCGGGTTCGGCGCCGACGATGTGTGGACGCTGTTCCACTCGTCCGCGTTCGACTTCTCGGTGTGGGAACTGTGGGGCGCGCTCCTGCACGGCGGGCGCCTGGTCGTCGTGCCGTTCGAGACCACCCGCTCGCCCGGCCGCTTCCTGCGGCTGCTCGCCGACGAGGGCGTCACCGTCCTCAACCAGACCCCGTCGGCGTTCCACCAGCTCATGCAGGCCGACCGCGACGACCCGGACACCGGCCGCCGGCTGAAGCTGCGCACGGTCGTGTTCGGCGGCGAGGCCCTCGACCCGACGCGGCTGCGCGACTGGTACGCCCGGCATGACGACCAAGCGCCGGCGCTGGTCAACATGTACGGCATCACCGAGACGACGGTGCACGTCACCTACGCGGCCCTCGACCGCGGCCACGCCGCCGACGGCACCGGCAGTGTCATCGGCGGCCCGATCCCGGACCTGCGGCTGTACGTCCTGGACGCCGCGCTGCGCCCGGTGCCGCCCGGCGTGCCGGGGGAGCTGTACGTGGCCGGCGGCGGCCTGGCGCGCGGCTACCTGGACCGGCCGGGCCTGACCGCGGAGCGGTTCGTGGCCGATCCGTTCGCGGCCGAGCCCGGGACGCGCATGTACCGCAGCGGCGACATCGTGCGGTGGCGCGCGGACGGCAGCGGCGGCCTCACGCTGGAGTACGCGGGCCGCGGCGACCAGCAGGTCAAGGTGCGCGGTTTCCGGATCGAGCCCGGCGAGATCGAAGCCGTCCTCGCGGCTCACCCCGACGTCGCCGACGCCGCCGTCGTGGCGCGGCGGGAAGGTGCCGACGACACGCGGCTGGTGGCTTACCTGGTCGCCGAGACCGGTGCGTCGGTCGATGTCGCGGCGGTGCGCGAGCATGCCCGCGGCCGCCTGCCGCACTACATGCTGCCGTCCGCGGTCGTCGTCCTCGACGCGCTGCCGCTGACCGTCAACGGCAAGCTCGACCGCGCCGCGCTGCCGGTGCCGGCGTGGGAAGGCGTGGACGAGCCCGGGCGCGGGCCGCGGTCGTCCGGCGAGACCGTGCTGGCCGGGCTGTTCGCCGAGGTGCTCGGGGTGCCGGCCGACCGGATCGGTGCGGACGACGGGTTCTTCGACCTCGGCGGGCATTCGCTGCTGGCCACCCGGCTGTTCGCGCGGATCCGGGCGCTCCTCGGCGTCGAGATCGGACTGCGGGAGCTGTTCGAGGCGCCGACGGTCGCCGGGCTCGCCGAGCGGGTCGCGGCGGCGGACGCGGCCGAGCGCCCGGCACTGCGCGCCTGTGCGGACCGGCCCGACGCGGTGCCACTGTCGTTCGCGCAGCAGCGGCTGTGGTTCGTCGACCGGGTGGGGGAGTCGGATGCGACCTACCACATCCCGTTCGTGCTGCGGCTGTCCGGCGATCTCGACCGTGCGGCGCTGGCCCGTGCGGTGGCCGATGTCGCGGGCCGGCACGAGAGCCTGCGCACGGTCTTTCCGGAGACCGACGGCGTGCCGGTGCAGCGGGTGCTGCCCGCGGCGGAGGTGCGGATCGCCGTACCGTGCACGGAAGCCGATCCGGGCCGCCTCGACGCGCTGCTGGCCGCGTCCGCCCGGCGCCCGTTCGCCCTCGCCACCGAACCGCCGTTACGTGTAGAACTGTTCGCGGTCGGTCCCGACGAGCACGTGCTGCTGCTGGTCCTGCACCACATCGCCGGAGACGGCTGGTCGACCGGCCCGCTGAGCCGCGACCTGGCCACCGCCTACGCGGCCCGGTGCGCGGGCGAGGCGCCTGCGTGGCCGGAGTTGCCGGTGCGGTACGCCGACTATGCCCTGTGGCAGCGCGCCTACCTCGGCGACCGTGACGACGCGGACAGCCTGCTGCACCGCCGTCTCGACTACTGGCGCACGAGCCTGCGCGGCCTGCCCGACCGCCTCGCCCTGCCCTTCGACCGCCCGGCCCCGACCGCCGCGGCACCGGGCGGCGCCCACCTGCCGGTCCATGTCGACCCGGAACTCCACGCGCACCTTGCCGAGTTGGCACGCCGCTCCGGCGTCAGCACGCACATGGTGCTGCACGCCTCCCTCGCCGCGTTGTTCACCCGTCTCGGTGCCGGGACGGACGTGCCGATCGGCACGCCGGTCGCCGGGCGCACCGATGCCGCGCTGGACGACCTGGTCGGGTTCTTCGTCAACACGCTCGTGCTGCGGACGGATACGTCCGGCGACCCGACTTTCGGGGAACTCCTCGACCGGGTCCGGGAGACCGCGCTGGGTGCCTACGCGCACCAGGACGCCCCGTTCGAGCAGGTCGTCGAAGCCGTGAACCCGGCGCGCTCGCTTGCCCACCACCCGCTGTTCCAGGTCATGCTCACCCTGGAGCACGGTGCCCCCGAGGTGCCCGACCTGCCCGGCCTGGCGGTCACCGAAGCGCGGCTTTGGACAGACACCGCCAAGTACGACCTCACCTTCGCGCTCACCGACGGCGGCGACGGCGGCCTGGACGGCACCGTCGAATACCGCACCGACCTCTTCACCTCCTCCGGTGCGCAAGCCCTCGCCGCGCGCTGGCTGCGCGTGCTCCGCGCGGTCGCGGTCGACCCCGGGCAGCGGATCGGCCGGATCGACGTGCTCGGCGCGGACGAACGCGCGAAGCTGCTCGACCGGGCGTCCGGCGTCCCGTCCGAAGGCGTCGTGCCGCGGACGTTCGGCGCCCTGTTCGCCGCGCGGGTGACCGCCGGCCCGGACGCCCCGGCGCTGGAGGCGGCCGACGGCGAGCGGCTCACGTACCGCGAACTGGACGCCCGGGCCAACCGCGTCGCACATGCCCTCGCCGCGCGCGGGATCGGCCCGGAGGACCTGGTCGCGTTGACGCTGCCGCGCTGCGTCGCGCAGGTCGTCGCGGTGATCGGCGTGCTCAAGGCCGGTGCCGGCTATGTGCCGATCGACCCGCGGCTTCCGGCAGCGCGCGTGCGGTTCCTCCTCGACGACGCCGCACCCGCGCTCGTGCTCGACGACGAAGCCCAGGTCGCCGCACTCGCGGACGGGCACCCGGACACGCCGCCCGCCGTCGCGGCGCGGCATGCGGCGCATCCCGCCTACGTCGTCTACACCTCCGGCTCGACCGGCCGCCC
This sequence comes from Yinghuangia aomiensis, assembly GCF_039542225.1. Lineage (NCBI taxonomy): Bacteria > Bacillati > Actinomycetota > Actinomycetes > Kitasatosporales > Streptomycetaceae > Yinghuangia > Yinghuangia aomiensis. Next base: position 241,711 of record NZ_BAABHS010000011.1, read on the forward strand.
CAAGGGCGTCGTCGTGCCGCACACCGGCGTCGCGTGGCTGGCGGCCGAGAGCGCCCGGCTCGGTGCCGGACCGGGGGCCCGGCACCTGCAGTTCGCGTCGCCGAGCTTCGACATGTCGTTCTGGGACCTGTGCGCCGCTCTCCTGCACGGCGGCACGCTCGTGCTCGCCCCCGCGGACGAGCCGCTTGCCGCGCTGACCGATCGGCGGCTCGGCATCACGCACGCCCTCGTCCCGCCGTCCGCGCTGGCCGCCGTCGGTGATGGGGACATCACCGCCGGGACGCTGGTCGTCGGCGGCGAAGCCTGCCCGCCCGACCTGGTCGCCCGCTGGGCACCGGGCCGGCACATGGTCAACGCCTACGGGCCCACCGAGACCACCGTCCTGGCGACCCTGACCGGCGCACTGCCCGCCGTCGGCGCGGGCAACGAAAGCCGCGAGAGCCCGCCGATCGGGCGTCCGATGACCGGGGCCCGCGCCTATGTGCTGGACGCGGCGTTGCAGCCGGTGCCGGTGGGCGTACCGGGCGAGCTGTACATGGCCGGGCCGGGCTTGGCGCGCGGCTACCTGGGCCGCCCGGGGCTGACCGCCGAACGGTTCGTCGCCGACCCGCATGCCGCCGAGCCGGGTGCGCGCATGTACCGCACCGGCGACCTGGTGCGGGTCCGCCCCGACGGGGCCCTCGACTTCACCGGCCGCGCCGACGACCAGATCAAGATCCGCGGCTACCGCATCGAGCCGGGCGAGATCGAAGCGGTCCTCGCCGCACACGCGGGCGTGACGCGCGCCGTGGTCCTCGCGCACGGCAACCGCCTCGCCGCCTACGTCGCCGCCGACCCCGGACGCACGCCCGTGCCCGCCGACCTGCGTGCCCACCTGGAAGCCCGGTTGCCCGGCTACATGGTGCCCGCGGCCTTCGTCGTCCTGCCCGAGCTGCCGCTGCTCGTCAACGGCAAGCTCGACCGCGCCGCTCTGCCCGCGCCCACCTGGGACGGGACGACCGGCGGCGGCCGGGCGCCGCGTTCGTCCGACGAGATCGTGGTCGCGGGACTGTTCGCCGAGGCCCTCGGCCTGCCGGCCGACCGCATCGGGGCGGACGACGCGTTCTTCGACCTGGGCGGCCACTCGCTGCTGGCGACCCGGGTGACCGCGCGGATCCGCGCGGTGCGCGGCGTCGAGATCGGCCTACGCGACCTGTTCGAAGCACCCACCGTCGCCGGACTCGCCGCGCGCCTGGCGGCCGCGGAGGCATCGGACCGGCCCCCGCTCGGCGCGGCCGCGCACCGGCCGGAGCCGGTGCCGCTGTCGTTCGCACAGCAGCGGCTGTGGTTCGTCGACCGGATGGAAGCGCTCGGCGCGACCTACAACATCCCCTTCGCGTTCCGGCTGACCGGCGGCCCGCTCGACCGCGTCGCGCTCGCCGGGGCGCTGGACGACGTGGTCGCCCGCCACGAGAGCCTCCGCACGGTCTTCCCGGACACCGACGGGGTGCCGTGCCAGCGGGTGCTCGCACCCGCCGACGGACTCGTGCCCCTCGCCGTCACCCCGGCCGCACCGGCCGACGTCGACCGGCTCCTCGCCGCATCCGCCGGCCGCGGCTTCGACCTGGCCGCCGAGCTCCCGCTGCGCGCCGAACTCTTCGCGATCGGAGACACCGAGCATGTGCTCCTGCTGGTGGTGCACCACATTGCGGCTGACGGCTGGTCGGTCCGGCCCCTGGCCCGCGACTTGGCCGCGGCGTATGCGGCGCGCCGTGACGGCACGACTGCGGCGGCCGAACCGCTGCCGGTGCAGTACGCCGACTACGCCCTGTGGCAGCGCGGCGTGCTCGGCGACCGCGACGAACCCGGCAGCGTCCTGAGCCGACAGCTCACGTACTGGCAGCACGTCCTCGACGGGCTGCCCGACCACGTCGAGCTGCCGTTCGACCGGCCGCGCCCGCCCGTCGCGGGCCACGCGGGCGGCCACGTCACGCTGGTGTTCGACCCGCATACAGAGGCACGGATCCGCGAGGTCGCCCGCGCCCGCGGGGTGAGCGTGCACATGGTCCTGCACGCGGGCTTGGCCGCACTGCTGACCCGTCTCGGTGCCGGGACGGACGTGCCGATCGGCACGCCGGTCGCCGGGCGCACCGACGCGGCGTCGGACGACCTGGTCGGCTTCTTCGTGAACACGCTGGTGCTGCGGACGGGCACCTCGGGCGACCCGTCGTTCGGGGAACTCCTCGACCGGGTCCGGGAGACCGCGCTGGGCGCCTACGCCCACCAGGACGCCCCGTTCGAGCAGGTCGTCGAAGCCGTCAACCCGGCGCGGTCCCTCGCCCACCACCCGCTGTTCCAGGTCATGCTGGCGCTGCAGAACACCCCCGGCGGCGGCTTCACGCTGCCCGGGCTCACCGCGGAACCCGTGCCGGTGGGCACCGCCACCGCCAAGTTCGACCTGTTCTTTGCGGTGACCGAAAGCCCCGACGACGGGCTGCGGGTCGCCGTGGAGTACCGCACCGACCTGTTCGACCACACCACCGTCGAGGCCCTGGCCACCCGCTGGCTGCGCCTGCTGGACGCCGCGTCCGCCGACCCGGCGCGGTCGATCGGGCGCATCGACATCCTGTCCGCCGCGGAACGCCGCACCCTGCTCGCGCTTCCGGCGGCCCGCACCGCGCCGCCCGAGACGCTGCCGGGCCTGTTCGAGGCCCAGGTCCGCGCGGTTCCCGACCTCCCCGCGGTGGAGTCCGCCGACGGGACCCGCACGTACCGCGAACTCAACGCCGACGCGAACCGGATCGCGCACGCGCTGATCGCCCGCGGCATCGGGCCCGACGACACGGTCGCGGTCGCCTTGCCGCGCGGCAGTGCGCCGATCGCCGCGCTGCTCGGCATCCTCAAGGCCGGTGCCGCGTACCAGCCGATCGACGCAGACCACCCCGCGGCGCGCATCCGGCTCATGCTCGCCGAGGCGCGGCCCGCCCTGCTGGTCACCCGGTCCGGCGTCCTCGACGAGGACGCCGTGGCCCCCGGCGACGGCGTCGCCACGCTGCTGCTCGACGCCGCCGCGTGGGCGGCGGAGAGCTGTCTGCTGCCCACCCGCAACCCGGCCGACAGCGACCGATGTCGGCCGTTGGACCCGCGGCATCCCGCGTACCTGATCTCCACGTCCGGTTCCACCGGCACCCCCAAGGCCGTGGCCATGCCGGGCGGTGCCGTGGTCAACCTGCTGCGCTGGCACCACGACGCGGTCGGCGGCGGGGCGGGGACCCGGACGGCCCAGTTCACCGCGGTCGGCTTCGACGTGTCCGTGCAGGAGATCCTGTCCGCGGTCTGCCACGGCAAGACGCTGTGCGTGCCCAGTGAGGAACAGCGGCGCAGCGCCGAGTTGTTCGCGGCCTGGCTCGACGAGCAGCAGGTCGCCGAGCTGTTCGCCCCGACGCTGGTCGTCGAGGCGCTCGCCGAAGCCGCCGGGGAAGCCGGGCTCGACCTGCCCGCGCTGCGCTGCATCGCGCAGGCCGGCGAGGCGCTGCGGATGACCGCGGGCCTGCGGTCGTTCGTCGACCGGGTGCCGGGACGGCGGCTGCACAACCACTACGGGCCTGCCGAGACACACGTCGTCACCGCGCACACCGTGCCGGCCGGCGGCCCGCCCGGGGCGTCGCTGCCGCCGATCGGCACGCCGATCCCGGGCGTGCGGGTGTACGTCCTGGACGCGGGGCTCAACCCGGTGCCGCCCCGGGTGCCGGGCGAACTGTTCATCGCCGGTGCCGCGTTGGCACGCGGCTATGTCGGCCGGGCGGGCCGGACGGCGGAGCGGTTCGTCGCCGACCCCTACGCCCCCGCGGGCGAACAGGGCGCCCGCATGTACCGCACCGGCGACCTGGCCCGGTGGAACGCCGACGGGGAGTTGGAGTACCTGGGCCGCGGCGACCAACAGGTCAAGGTGCGCGGCTTCCGCGTCGAACTCGGCGACATCGAATCGGCGCTGAGCGGCTGCCCCGGCGTCGCCCAGACCGCCGTGGTGCCGCGCCAGGTCCGGCCCGGGGAAGTCCAGCTGGTCGCCCACGTGGTGGCCGGTGCCGGTGCGGTGTCCGACGGATCGGAGGCGTCCGCCGCATCCGCCGATTTCACCGACCGCCTGCGCCGCAGCCTGCGCGAACGCCTGCCCGACTACATGGTCCCCGCGGTGTTCCTCGTGCACGACCGGCCGCTCCCGCGCACCCCCAACGGCAAGCTCGACCGGGCCGCGCTGCCGCAGATCCCGGCACCGCGCCCCGGCGACGCGGACCCCGGCCCGGCCGCCGCGCGCCCGCCGCGCACCCCGCACGAACGCCTCCTCGCGGAACTCTTCGCCGAGGTGCTCGGCCTGCCGGAACACGACGTCGACGTCGACGCGGACTTCTTCGCGCTCGGCGGCCACTCGCTGCTCGCCACCCGGCTCGTGTCCCGGCTCCGCGCCGTGCTCGGCCTAGAACTCCCGCTGCGCGTCCTGTTCGAAACGCCGACGGTCGCCGACCTCGCCGCCGCCCTCGGCAGCGCGGACGCCGCAACCCGCCCCGCGCTGCGCCGCGTCCCCCGCACGGCCGCGGACCGGATCCCGCTGTCGTTCGGGCAGCGCCGCCTGTGGTTCCTGTACCGCCTGGACGGGCCGACCGCCACCTACAACATGCCGCTCGTGCTGCGCCTGACCGGCGACCTCGACCGCGCGGCCCTGCGGGCCGCGCTCGGCGACGTCGCCGAGCGACACGAGACGCTGCGCACGGTCGTCGCCGAATCCGCCGCCGGCGTGCCCTACCAGCACATCCTCGACCCGGACGAAGCCCGCGCCGCCCTGGCGCTGCCGGTCGTGCACGCTTCCACCGACGACCTGCCCGCGCTGCTGACCGCGGCGGCGGGCCACCCCTTCGACCTGGCCACCGAACCCCCGCTGCGCGCCACCCTGTTCGCCACCGAAGCCGAAGCCGAAGCCGCCGCCGAAGCCGCCGAAGCCGCCGGCGTCGGCGAACCCGCCGAACACATCCTCGCCCTGGCCCTGCACCACATCGCCTGCGACGGCTGGTCGCTGCAACCGCTGTCGCGCGACCTCGCGCACGCCTACGCCGCCCGTCTCGACGGCCGCGTCCCGCAGTGGGCCGAACTGCCGGTCGGCTACGCGGACTACGCCGACTGGCAGCACGAACTCCTCGGCGACGCCGACGACCCGGCAAGCCTGGCCGCCCGTCGCCTCGACCACTGGCGCAAGGCCCTCGACGGCGTCCCCGACCTGCTGCGGCTGCCTGCCGACCGGCCCCGCCCGGCGGTCGCCGGCACCCGCGGCGACCACCTCGGCGTCGCCGTCGACGCCGACACCCACACCGCGCTCACCGCCCTGGCCCGGCGCGGCGGCGCAAGCCTGTTCATGGTGCTGCAAGCCGGTCTCGCGGCGCTGTGCACGAGGCTCGGCGCGGGCGACGACATCGTCGTCGGTACGCCCGTCGCCGGGCGCACCGATCCGGCGCTCGACGACCTCGTCGGGTTCTTCGTCAACACGCTCGTGCTGCGCACCGACACGTCCGGCGACCCGACGTTCCGTGAACTCCTCGGCCGGGTCCGGGAGAACGCGCTGGCGTCGTACGCCAACCAGGACCTGCCGTTCGAGCACCTCGTCGAGGAGCTGAACCCCGCCCGGTCCCCGGCGCACCACCCCCTGTTCCAGGTCATGCTGGCGCTGCAGAACGCACCGGACGCCGACTTCACGCTGCCCGGCCTCCAAGCCCGCGGGGTGCGGGTGCCGACCGGGACGTCCCGCGTCGACCTCACGTTCAGCGTCGAGGAACGCCGCACGGCAGACGGCCGCCCGGCCGGGCTGGAAGCCGTCGTCGAGTACGCGACCGACTTGTTCGACCGCGCCACCGCCGACGCCCTCACCCGCCGCTGGATCCGCCTCCTCACCGCGGCCGCCGCCCACCCCGACACCCCGATCAGCCGCCTCCCGCTGCTCACCGAAGCCGAACACCACGCCCTCACCGGCACCGGCGACGGCTGCCGCAACGCCGCCGCCCGCGGCATCGAACCGGTCTCGTTCCCGGCGCTGTTCGCCGCCCAGGCCGCTGCCCGCCCGGACGCTCCGGCGGTGTGCTGCGGGGACACCGAGGTGTCGTACGCCGAACTCGACGCCCGCGCCAACCGCTTCGCGCACGCCCTGGCCGCGCGCGGCGTCCGGCCCGAGGACGTGGTCGCGTTGGCGCTGCCGCGATCGGTGCAGTGGGTCGTGGCCGTGCTCGGCGTGCTCAAGGCCGGTGCGGCGTACTTGCCGATCGACCCGGGCTATCCGCGCGACCGCATCGACTACATGCTCACCGACGCCCGCCCGGTCCTCGTCGTGGACGACCCCGTCCAGGTCGACGACACCGCGACCTACCCGGCGACCGCCCCGGCGACCGCGATCGACCCGGCGCAGGCGGCCTATGTCATCTACACCTCCGGTTCCACCGGCCGCCCGAAGGGCGTCGTCGCGAGCCACACCGGTGTCGCCAGTCTGATCGTGAGCCAGATCGAAGGCCTGCGGCTCGACGCGGACAGCCGGGTCCTGCAACTCGCCAGCCCCAGCTTCGACGCGTCGTTCTGGGACCTGTGCGCGGCACTGCTGTCCGGTGCGGCCTTGGTGCTCGCCCCCGTGGACGACCCGCTGTCCGCACTGGCCGACGCGTCGCTCGGCGTCACCCACGCGACGGTGCCGCCGTCCGCGCTGGCCGCCGTCCCGGACGGCGCGGGCGCGGGCCTGCGGACCCTGGTCGTCGCGGGGGAGGCGTGCCCGCCGGAGCTGGTGGCAAGCTGGGCACCCGGACGGCGCATGATCAACGCCTACGGGCCGACCGAAACCACCGTGTGCGCCACCATGAGCGCCCCGCTCGCGGCGGGCCGCACCACGTCCGCGCCGCCGATCGGGCGCCCGATCACCGGGGCCCGCGTCTACGTCCTCGACGCGTCGCTGCGGCCGGTCCCCGACGGCGTCCCCGGCGAGGTGTACCTCGCGGGCGCCGGCCTGGCCCGCGGCTACCTGAACCGGGCCGGGCTCACCGCGGGCCGGTTCGTCGCCGACCCGTACGCGTCCGATGCCGGTGCGCGCATGTACCGCACCGGCGACCTGGCGCGCTGGAACCGCGGCGGCGAGCTGGAGTTCCTGGCCCGCGTCGACGACCAGGTCAAGGTGCGCGGCTACCGCATCGAACCCGGCGAGATCGAGGCCGCGCTGACCGCGCACCCGGCGGTCGCGCACGCGGCGGTGGTGCCGTACGGCGGCGACCGGCTGGTCGCCTACCTCGTTCCCGCGTCCGGCGACGCGATGCCGGAACACGGCGCGTTGCAGGACCACGTCCGCGGGTTCCTTCCCGAGCACATGGTGCCCGCGGCGTTCGTCGTGCTGGCCGCACTGCCGGTGACCGCCAACGGCAAACTCGACCGGGCCGCGCTGCCCGCGCCCCAGCTCGGCGACGGCCTCCGCGGGCGGGCCCCGCGGACGGCGCAGGAACGCGCACTCGCCGAGCTGTACGCCGAGGTGCTCGGCGTCCACGACGTCGGCGCGGACGACTCGTTCTTCGACCTCGGCGGCCACTCCCTCCTCGCCACCCGGCTGGTGGCCCGGATCCGCACCGTCCTCGGTGCCGAACTCGGCCTGCGGGCCCTCTTCGAGGCACCGAGCGTCGCCCGGCTGGCGCTGCGCCTCGATCCCGCGTCGGGTGTCCGCCCCGCGCTGACCCGGCGCGAACGGCCCGCCGCGGTGCCGTTGTCGTACGCGCAGCGGCGCCTGTGGTTCCTGCACCGCCTCGAAGGCCCCAGCGCGACGTACAACATCCCGCTCGTCCTGCACCTTGCCGGGACCCTCGACCACGCCGCGCTGGAACAGGCGCTGGCGGACGTCGTGGCCCGGCACGAGAGCCTGCGCACGGTGTTCCGCGAGGCCGCGGGAGTGCCCGCCCAACACGTCCTGGCCGCCGACACAGTCGGCCCGATGCTGCCGGACGGCGCCGAGTCCGTCGCCGCCGCCGAACTGCAGGCCGCGCTCACCACCGCAGCCCGCCACCCGTTCGACCTCGCCACCGATATCCCGATCCGCGCGCGGCTGTTCACGGTCGCACCGGACCGGCACGCGTTGGTCGTCGTCGTGCACCACATCGCCGGGGACGGCTGGTCGACGGCGCCCCTCGCCCGCGATCTCGCGCAGGCCTACGCCGCCCGCGCCGAAGGCCGCGCACCGGAATGGCCCGCCCTGCCCGTGCAGTACGCCGACTACACCCTGTGGCAGGACGACCTGCTCGGCGACCGCACCGCCCCGGACAGCCGCTTCGCCGCCCAACTCGGCTACTGGCGCCGTACCTTGGCCGGGTCCCCGGAACTCCTGCGGCTGCCCGCCGACCGGCCGCGGCCGGCCGCGGCCACGTTCGCCGGCGGCGTCGCCGCCGTCCGACTCGACGCCGAGCTGCACGCCGCCCTCGCGTCTTTCGCCCGGGACTGCCGGGCCAGCCTCTTCATGGTCCTGCACGCCGGCTTCGCGGCCCTGCTCACCCGGCTCGGCGCGGGCACCGACATCCCCGTCGGCAGCCCGATCGCGGGACGCACCGACCAGGCCATGGACGACATGGTCGGATTCTTCGTCAACACGCTCGTCGTGCGCACCGACACGTCCGGCGACCCGACGTTCCGCGAACTCGTCGCGCGGGTCCGGGAGAACGCCCTGGGCGCCTATGCCCACCAGGACCTCCCGTTCGAACACCTCGTCGAGGAACTGAACCCGGCCCGGTCCCCGGCCCACCATCCGCTCTTCCAGGTCCTGCTGGCCCTGCAGAACGCGCCGATGGGGGAGTTCGCCCTGCCCGGGCTCACCGTGACCGCGGGTGCGGTGCCGACCGGCACCGCCAAGTTCGACCTCGGCCTCAGCCTCGCCGAGACGTTCGACGACGACGGCACCCCCGCGGGCGTGACCGGCGCCGCCGAATACGCCGCCGACCTGTGCGACCCGGACACCGCCGAAGCCGTCGTCGCCCGCTGGGTACGCCTGCTGGCCGCGGCCGTTGCCGCCCCGGACACCCCGCTCGGGCACGTCGACCTGCTCACCGGCCAGGAACGCGTATCCGCGCTGGCCGCGGCCCGCGGCGCCGACCGGCCGACGACCGAACCCGGCTGCGTCCCCGCACTGTTCGCGTCCCGGGCCGCCGCATGCGGAACGTCGACCGCACTGGTCTGCGGCGACACCGACGTGTCGTACGCCGAACTCGACGCGCGCGCCAACCGCTTCGCCCACGCCCTCCTTGCCCGCGGCATCGGGGCCGAGGACGTCGTCGCACTCGCGCTCCCGCGGTCGGTCCCGTGGGTCGTCGCCATGCTCGGCGTGCTCAAGGCCGGTGCGGCCTACCTGCCGATCGACCCGGCCTACCCGCGCGACCGCATCGACTACCTCCTCGCCGACGCCCGCCCCGTCCTGGTCGTCGACGACCCGGCCCAGGTCGACGACGACACCGCCGGGTACCCGGACACCGATCCGAAGGCGGCCATCGATCCGGCACAGGCCGCCTACGTCATCTACACCTCCGGCTCCACCGGCCGACCCAAGGGCGTCGTCGTCGCCCACGCGGGCGTGCCCAACCTCGTCGCCGCACAACTCGACGGCTTCGCGATCGACGCCGACAGCCGCGTCCTGCAGCTCGCCAGCACCAGCTTCGACGCCTCGGTGTCCGAGGTGTTCACCGCGCTCCTCACCGGTGCCGTCCTGGTCCTCGCACCCGTCGACGACCCGCTGTCCGCGCTCGGCGACCGAGAACTCGCGGTGACGCACGCGACCGTCCCGCCGTCCGCGCTGGCCGCGGTCCCGGACGGGCACGGCACCGCGCTGCGCACCCTCGTCGTCGCGGGGGAGGCGTGCCCGCCGGAGCTGGTGGCGCGCTGGGCCGGCGGCCGCCGCATGGTCAACGCGTACGGCCCCACCGAGACGACCGTGTGCGCGACCATGAGCGACCCGCTGCTCCCGCCGACGGGAGACGGGCCGCACGCGGCACCGCCGATCGGGCGCCCCGTCCTCAACTCGCGGGTCCACGTGCTGGACGCGGCGCTGCGGCCGGTTCCGGACGGGGTGCCCGGCGAGGTGTACGTGGCCGGCCCGGGCCTCGCCCGCGGCTACCTGAACCGCCCCGGCCTCACCGCGGGCCGGTTCGTCGCGGACCCGTACGGGCCCGCCGGGTCCCGCATGTACCGCACCGGCGACCTGGCGCGCCGCACCCGCACCGGCGAACTCGACTACCTCGGCCGCGCCGACGACCAGGTCAAGGTCCGCGGCTACCGCATCGAGCCCGGCGAGATCGAAGCCGCCCTGACCGCGCATCCCGCGGTCGCCCACGCCGCGGTCGTGCCGTACGAGGACGACCGCCTCGCCGCCTACCTGGTGCCCGCCGCCACCGCACGCAGCACCGACCTGGAACACGAACAGGTCGGCACCTGGCGCGCCACCTACGACGCGCTCCCGCTCGACCCCGCCCGCCACCCGGCGCCGGCCGCGGACGACTTCACCGGCTGGAACAGCAGCTACGACGGCGCGCCGCTCCCGCTCGCCGACATGCGGGCATGGCGGGACGGCACGGTCGCCCGCATCCTCGCCCTGCGCCCCCGCCGCGTCCTGGAGATCGGCGTCGGCACCGGCCTGCTGCTGTCCCGCATCGCCCCGCACTGCGCGAGCTACCTGGCCACGGACTTCTCCGCCACGGCCATCGACGCGCTGACCGCCCGGGTCGCCGCCGACCCGGACCTGCGCGACCGCGTGGAACTGCGCACCCGCCCCGCGCACGACTTCGACGGCCTGCCCGCGGACGGGTTCGACACGATCGTGCTCAACTCCGTCGCCCAGTACTTCCCGTCCGGCGACTACCTCGCCGAGGTGCTCGACGGGCTGGTGTCCCGGCTCGCCCCCGGCGGCTCGCTGTTCGTCGGCGACGTCCGCAACCTGCGCCTGCACCGGCGCATGGTGACGGCTGTCCACCTGCGCCGCGCCCGACCGGACGCCACCGCGGCCCAGGTCCGGCACGCGACCGAACAGGCCCTCCGCGGCGAGAAGGAACTGCTGGTCGATCCCGAGCTGTTCCACGCGCTGCGCGACCGGCTGCCCGAAGTCGCGTCGGTGCGGGTGGCGTGCAAGCCCGAGGGCTACGACAACGAACTGAGCCGGTACCGGTACGACGTGGTGGTGCGGCGGGCGGCGGGGGACTCCGTCGCGGATTCGGGTCCGGCCCGTGCGGCCGCGGACGCCACCGGGCAGAGCCCGGCCGTGCCGACCCCGACCGTGCCGAACCCGACCGTGCCGACCCCGACCGTGCCGACGTCGGAGCGATCCGTCTCCGACGCCTACGCCCACGCCCACGCCCACGCCGTGACCGTCGCATCGTGGAACGACGGCGGCCTGGCAGCCGTCGCCGAACTGCTGGCGGCGCGCGTTCCCGGCGCCGTCCTCTGCGTGCGCGGAGTGCCGAACACCCGCCTCGCCGCCGACGCGGCCGCGGAACGTGCCTTGGCGGAAAGCGCGGAGGGGGAGCGCGCGGGAGAGATCACCGCACGCGCCCAGGCCGACGCGCACCGCGGGGCGGACCCCGCCGGGCCGACACCGGACGCCTTTCCCGCGCTCGCCGGGCGCCACGGCTGCACGGCTGTCACCACGTGGTCGCCGGAGGACAACGACACCGTCGACGTGTACTTCGCGGACGATCCGGCCGCGGTCGGCGCGGCGATGACCGCGGCGTGGAGCGGCTGCGGATTCGCCCCGAACGGGACCGCTCCCCGGGACCACCGCCGCATCGCCGCACCGCAGCGCGCGGTGGCCGTCGTCGGGTCCGGCCACCGCGCCGCCGACGCCCCGGCACGCGCCCACCGACCCGGCAGCCCGACACCTCCCGTCGTCACCCGCCCCCGTCCCCTCACCAACGACCCCACCCGCGCGCACTCCCACGCAGCCCTCCCGCGGGCCCTCCGCACCTGGCTGGCCGAGCGGCTGCCCGAGCACCTCGTGCCGTCGGCCTTCGTGGTCGTCGACGCGCTGCCGTACACCGCGAACGGCAAGCTCGACCGCGCCGCCCTGCCCGCCCCGCACGCCGCCGACGCCGGGGGACGCGAGCCGCGGACCCCGCAGGAACAAGTCCTCGCCGACCTGTTCGCGTCCGTCCTCGGCATCGCCCGGGTCGGGATCGACGACAGCTTCTTCGACCTCGGCGGCCACTCACTGCTCGCCACCCGCCTCGCCTCCCGCATCCGCGCCACCCTCGGCGTCGAAACGGACGTGCGCGCCCTGTTCGAAGCCCCGACCGTCGCGGGCCTCGCGGCCCGGCTGTCGGACGCGGGCAACCCGCAGCCGGCCCGCCCACCGCTGACCCCGCAGCAGCGCCCCGACCGGCTGCCGCTGTCGTTCGCGCAACGCCGCCTGTGGTTCCTCCAACAACTCGACGGCCCCGCCGCGACCTACCACATGCCGTTCGCGCTGCGCCTGACCGGACCGCTCGACCGCGCCGCGCTGCACGCCGCACTCGGCGACGTCACCGCCCGCCACGAAAGCCTCCGCACCGTCTTCCGCGCCGACGCGGGGATGCCGTACCAGCACGTCCTCGCCACCGCACAGCCCGACCTGCCGGTGATCCCGCTGCCGGACGAAGGCCCCGACGCCCCGATCGCCGAACACGCCGCCGCACCGTTCGACCTGGAGCACGAACCCCCGTTCCGCGCCGTGCTGTTCGCCGCGGCACCCACCGAGCACGTCCTATTCCTGGTCGTGCACCACATCGCGTGCGACGGCTGGTCGATGGGCCCGCTCGCCCGCGATCTCGCCGCCGCCTACGCCGCACGCTGCCACGGCGACACACCGGACTGGGCGCCGCTGCCCGTGCAGTACGCCGACTACACCCTCTGGCAACGCGAACTCCTCGGCCGCGACGACGACACCACCAGCCGCTTCGCCCGCCAAATCGCCTACTGGAAGGAGGCACTGGCCGACCTGCCGGACCGCGTCGACCTGCCCGCCGACCGCCCGCGCCCCGCGGTCGCCACCCGCCGCGGCGCAGTGCTGCCGGTCACCATCGACGCCGACCTGCACGCGCTGCTCCGCGACGCGGCCGCCGCACACGGCGCCAGCATGTTCATGGTCCTCCAGGCCGGACTCGCCGCCCTGCTCACCCGCATGGGCGCGGGCACCGACATCCCCGTCGGCAGCCCGATCGCCGGACGCACCGACGACAACCTCGACGACCTCGTCGGCTTCTTCGTCAACACGCTCGTGCTGCGCACCGACACGTCCGGCGACCCGTCGTTCGGCGACCTCCTGACCCGCGTCAAGGACGCCTCACTGGCCGCCTACGCCCACCAGGACGTCCCGTTCGAATACCTCGTCGAGACCCTCAACCCGGTGCGCTCCCTCGCCCACCACCCGCTCTTCCAGGTGATGCTGGCCCTGCAGAACGCACCGTCCGGCGAGTTCCGCTTCACCGGTCTGCACGCCACGCCCCTGCCGGTGTCGACCGGCACCGCCCGCGTCGACCTCACCCTCACCCTCGAAGAACGCCACACCGCCGACGGCACCCCCGACGGCATCGCGGGCGCCGTCGAGTACGCCCTCGACCTGTTCGACGCGGACACCGTCCGCACGCTGGTCACCCGCTGGACGAGGCTTCTGCGGGCCGTCCTCACCGACCCCGCCGCCCGCATCGGCAGCGCCGAACTCCTCGACACCGCCGAACTCGCCGACGCCACCGCGACCGCCCCCGGCCGCGCCGTCCCGGACAACGCCTGGCTCCCGGCCCTCTTCGCCGGCCAAGCCCGCACCCACCCCACCGCCACCGCCGTCCAGGATGGCGAAAAATCATTCAGCTACCGGGAGTTGGACGAGCGCAGCAACCTGCTCGCGCACGCCCTCGCCGCCCAAGGCATCGGCCGCGGCGACGCCGTCGCCCTCCTCCTGGACCGCTCGGCCGACCTCGTCGCCGCCGTCCTCGCCATCGTCAAAGCCGGCGCCGCCTACGTCCCCCTCGACCCCCGGTTCCCCTCCCAACGCGTCGAGTTGATCATGCGCCAGACCGGCGCACGGGTGCTCCTCACCCAGGACGTCCTCGGCGCCCTGGAAGACGAAGCCCGCCGCACCGGCGCACCGGCCGCCGCCGCCCCCGCACCGGCCGGGCACCCGCAATCCGCCGCGTACGTCATGTACACCTCCGGATCCACCGGCGAGCCCAAGGGCATCACCGTCACCCACCACGACGTCGCCGCACTCGCCTTGGCACCCACCTGGCGCGGGGGAGCCCACGAGCGCGTGCTGCTGTATGCGCCGACCGCGTTCGACGCCTCCACCTACGAGATGTGGGCACCGCTCCTCGGCGGCGGCACCATCGTCGTCGCCCCGCCCGGCCACCTCGACGCCGACGACCTTCGCGACGTCGTACGCCGCCACCGGGTCACCGGACTGTGGCTGACCGCCGGACTGTTCCAGATCGTCGCCGAACGCCTCCCCGAGTGCTTCACCGGCGTCGCCGAGGTGTGGACGGGCGGCGACGTCGTCCCGCCCGGCGCGGTCGCCCGCGTCATGGCCGCCTGCCCCGGCACCGTCGTGGTCAACGGCTACGGCCCCACCGAGACCACCACGTTCGCCGCCCACCACCACCCCCGCCACCGACGACCCGGTGCCGATCGGCCGCCCCATGCCCGGCATGCGGCTCTACGTGCTCGACGCGGCCCTCCGGCACGTCCCGCCCGGCGTCGTCGGCGAGCTGTACATCGCCGGCGACGGCGTGGCCCGCGGCTACCACGGCGACCCGCGGCGCACCGCGGACCGGTTCGTCGCCGACCCGTACGGCCCCGCGGGGGAGCGCATGTACCGCACCGGCGACCTGGCCCGCCGCCGCGCCGCCGACGGCCTGGACTTCGTGGGCCGTGCCGACCACCAGGTCAAACTCCGCGGCTTCCGCCTCGAACCCGCCGAGATCGAAACGGCCCTGACCGACTTCCCGGAGGTCGCGCGGGCAGCGGTCCTGGTCCGCGAGGACCGGCCGGGGGACAAGCGGGTGGTCGCCTACGCCGTGGCATCCGACAGCGAACCCCTCGACACCGCCGCCCTCGCCTCCCGCCTCCGCCGCACCCTGCCCGAATACATGATCCCCAGCGCCTTCGTCGTCCTCGACACCCTGCCCCTCAACCGCAACGGCAAGGTCGACCGCGCCGCGCTCCCGGCCCCCGAAGACGACGGCGCGACCTCCGACGGCCGCCTGCCCCGCACCCCTCAGGAGCAGATGCTCTGCACCCTCTTCGCCGATGTCCTCGACCGCGAACAGGTCCGCATCGACGACGACTTCTTCGCCCTCGGCGGCCACTCCCTGCTGGCCGCCCGCCTCGTCGGCCGCATCAAGGACGCCCTCGGCGTCCCCCTCAACCTGCGCACCCTGTTCGAAGCCCCCACCGTCGCCGGCCTCGCCGCCCGCCTCGACGTCGACAGCCGCGACGACGCCTTCGAAGTCGTCCTGCCCCTCCGCCCGCACGGCACCCGCCTACCCCTGTGGTGCGTCCACCCCGGCGGCGGCATCAGCTGGTCGTACTGCGGCCTGATCAACCACATCAGCCCCGACCAGCCCGTCTACGCCCTCCAAGCGCGCAGCCTCGCCCGCCCCGAACCCCGGCCCACGACCATCGAGCAGATGGCCGCCGACTACGTCGACCAGATCATCGGTGTCCAACCCGAAGGCCCCTACCAGCTCCTCGGCTGGTCCGCGGGCGGCCTCATCGCCCACGCCATGGCCGTCGAACTCCACCACCGCGGCAAGGACACCGCCCTCCTCGCGATCCTCGACGCCTACCCGGTCGGCGAAGTCGACTTCGACGAGCCCCCGGTGCCCACCGAACGCGACGTCCTCGTCGGCATCCTCGACTGCAACCCCGACGAACTCGGCCCCGGCCCCGTCACCTTCGAACACGTCGCGGAGATCCTCCGGAACCGCGGCAGCGCCCTGGCCGGTCTCGAACCGCACCACATCGAAGCCGTCGTCGCCATCATGATCAACAACGCGCGGCTGGCCCTCGACTTCGCCCCCGCCCGCTTACACGGCGACCTTCTCCTCTTCAACTCCACCATCGACCGCGAGGCCGACTCGCCCGGCGCCCCTGCCTGGCAGCCCTACGTGGCCGGACACGTGACCTCCCACGACGTCGCCACCCGCCACGACCGCATGACCCAGCCCGGCTCCCTCGCCCAGATCGGCCCCGTCCTGGCCGCCGAACTCGACCGCGTGGCCCGGAAACACACCCCACCCGGCACGGAAAACCCTGCCGGAAACCGAAAGGAACTCCCGTGAGCGACGCCCCCACCAACCCCTTCGAAGACGACGACGCCCGCTACCTCGTCCTCGTCAACCACGAAGACCAGTACTCGCTGTGGCCCGCCTCGATCGACGTCCCCGCGGGCTGGCGCACCGCCCACCCCGAAGACACCCGCCAGGCCTGCCTCGACCACATCGAGGCGACCTGGACCGACATGCGCCCCCGCAGCCTCGCCGAAGCCATGGACCGCGCCGCCGACCACTGAACAGGAGCCCCCGGTGACCTCCACCACCGACGACCCGGCAGCCGCCCCCGCCGCCGAAGCCCCGCCGGACCCGGTCCTGTCCGCCATGGCCGACCCGGCCTTCCTCCGCGACCCCTACCCCACCTACGCCGCGCTCCGCCGCGACCGTCCCGTCCACCGCACCCCGCACGGCGTCTGGTACGTCAGCCGGCACGCCGACATCGAAACCGCCCTCGCCGACCTGCGCCTGTCCAACGACCGCGACCGCATGACCAGCGCCCTGTTCGCCCGCGACGGCGGCCTCCGCGCCCTCAGCCGGCTCACCGAACGCCTCGGCCGCGTCATGACCAACACCGACCCGCCCGACCACGCCCGCCTGCGCGGCCTCGTCAACAAAGCCTTCACCGCCCGCCGCGTCGAACAACTCCGCGACCGCATCCAGCAGATCACCGACGACCTCCTCGACGCCCCGCAAACCCGAGGCGGAGTCGCCGACTACATCGCCGACGTCGCCGAACGCCTCCCCATCACCGTCGTCTGCGCCCTCTTCGGCATCCCCGACGCCGACCGCGACCGAGTCGCCGACTGGTTCCACGTCCTCGGCGACATCACCGGCGACATCGACCGCGCCGAAGCCGCCGTCATCGCCTTCGAGGACTACCTCGGCAGCCTCATCCGCGCCCGCCGCGGCGGCACCGGCGACGACATCATCAGCGCCCTCACCGCCGCCCAAGCCCGCGGCGACCGCCTCACCGACGACGAACTCCTGTCCACCTGCTTCATGCTCGTGACCGCGGGCGACCAGACCACCACCCACCTCCTCGGCAACGGCCTCCTGGCGCTGCTCCGCAACCCCCGCCAACTCGCCCTGCTCCGCGAAACCCCCGGCCTCACCGCCGCGGCCGTCGACGAACTCGCCCGCTACGACACCCCCACCCAGGCGATCATCCGCGTCGTCGCCGAAGACGCCCCCCTCGCCGGCCACACCCTCCCCGCCGGCGACCTCGTCTACCTCCTCCTCGGATCCGCCAACCACGACGAGACCCGATTCCCCGACCCCGACCGCCTCGACCTCACCCGTGCCACCGGCCCCGGCGCCGCCCGCCCCCTCACCTTCGGCCACGGCCCGCACTTCTGCCTCGGCGCCCCCCTGGCCCGGCTCCAAACCCGCATCGCCCTGGCCACCACGCTGCGCCGCCTCCCCAACCTCCGCCTGGCCGTGCCCCAAGAGGACCTCACCTGGCACACCAACCCCCTCCAACGACGCCTACGGACCCTCCCCATCACCTACTGACCCCACGAAGGGAACGAACCGCCGATGCCCGCCGAATTCCTCCTGGAACGCGACCACATCCTCCCCGCCACCCCCGACGCCGTCTGGCACGCCGTCGCCACCGCCCCCGGCACCCGCGGCTGGCTCTACCCCATGGACGTCGAACCCCGCGTAGGCGGCACCGTCTCCCGCGGCCCCGCCACCGTCACCGCCTGGAACCCGCCCCGCACCTTCGCCTGCCGCTACGCCGACCACACCGGCTTCTCCAACACCCTCTCCTACGACCTCAAGCCCCACGACACGCACACCACCACCCACCTGCACATGTCCATCCACTGGGTGCACGAAGGCCAACCCGACGACGGCTGGAACACCCGCGCCGACGCCGCCACCCGCTACGCCGACTTCTACCACCACTCCCTCCACGAGTACCTCGCCCACTTCCACGGCCTGCCCACCGCCTACATCCGCGCCGACCGCCCCGCCCCCACCCCCGACGCCACCACCCAATTCACCCGCATCCTCCACGCCATCGGCGTCCCCGACACCAAAGGCCGAGGCGACCACGTCGTCTTCGCGCCCGAAGGCATGCCCCCGCAAGACGCCGTCATCGACTACCGCGACACCGACTTCCTCGGCCTACGCACCACCGACGGCCTCTACCGCTTCTACAACGGCGCGTCCTGGAACTGGCCCCTCTGGATCGGCCACCACCGCTACGGCCCCGTCGACACCGCCACCGAAACCGACGCCTGGACCGCCTGGCTGGACAAGGTCACCTCATGACGACACTCCCGCCCCCCGAAACCACACCCCGAGACACACCAGTGCCCCCGGACACCGTCGCCATGTACTCCGCGGAACTCATCTGGCAGGACGGCAAATACCTCCTCACCATCCACGACCACCTCACCGAAACCACCCACACAACCCGGCTGCCCCAAAAGACCGTGGACCGCCTCCCCGGCTACCTGACCCTGCTCCCGCAAACCCCCCGCTGACCCCCGCCCGGCGCGGAGCGGGCCGTGCGCGCGGGGTGGCCGGCCCGCCGAGGAGAGGCGCCCGGCCCGCACCCCATCGTCCGGCACCGTCGATCGGAACGCGTCCCGGTGCGGCTGCCGACTCCGTGACCGGAGCGGTCTCCGGGGTTCGTCACCCCGACCAGCCACCCACCCGCCAACTCCTCCGCATTCCGCTGAAAGCAGACACCCCCCGCGCCCTGATGACTCCCACCTCACCACCTACCAAGATGGCCTCATGGCCGATGACAACACCCCCCAGCCCCTCCCGACCCCCGACCCCCCGCAGCTGCCCCGCCAAATCGCCGACGCCTACGTCGAAGCCCTCATCACCCTCGACCCCATCACCGGCACCTTCCTCGGTGTCCGCGACAGCTTCGGCAAACTCCCCGACCTCTCACCCACCGGCCAAGCCGCCACCGCCGCCCTCGCCCGCCACACCCTCGCCCGCCTCGACGAAGCCGAACGCACCCCCGGCGCGGACACCGGCATCGAACGCCGCTGCGCCCGCCTCCTCCGCGAACGCCTCACCGCCGAACTCGCCCTCCACGACGCCGACGAAGGCCTCCGCGCCGTCGGAAACCTCGGTACGCCGATCCACTCCGTCCGCGAAGTCTTCACCCTCACCCCCACCCAAACCGACGAAGACTGGGCCGCCGTAGCCGAACGCCTCCGCGCCGTCCCCGCCACCCTCGCCGGCTACCGCGCCTCCCTCGCCCTCGGCCTGGACCGCAAACTCCACGCCGGCCCCCGCCCCACCACCACCTTCATCGGCCAACTCGGCGAATGGGCCGACACCGGCAACGGCCAAGGCTGGTTCGAAGACTTCGCCGCCGCCGGCCCCGACTCCCGCCGCGCCGAACTCGACGAAGCCGCCCGAGCCGCCACCGCCGCCGTCGTCGACCTCCGCGACTGGATGCGCGACGTCTACGCCCCCGCCGTCGCCGACTCCCCGAACACCGTCGGCCGCGACCGCTACGCCCGCTGGTCCCGCTACTTCAACGGCACCGACCTCGACCTCGACGAGGCCTACGCCTACGGCTGGTCCGAATACCACCGCATCCGCGGCGAAATGCAGCACGAAGCCGACAAGATCCTCCCCGACGCGGCAACCCCCTGGGCGGCCCTGGCCCACCTCGACGAGCACGGCACCCACATCGACGGCGTCGAAGAAGTCCGCCTCTGGCTGCAAGGCCTCATGGACCAAGCCATCGAAGCCCTCGACGGCACCCACTTCGAACTCGCCGAACGCGTCCGCAAAGTCGAAGCCCGCATCGCCCCGCCCGGCAGCGCCGCGGCGCCGTACTACACCAGCCCGTCCGAGGACTTCAGCCGCCCCGGCGCCACCTGGCTCCCGACGATGGACCGCACCTCGTTCCCGGTCTACAACCTCGTCTCGACCTGGTACCACGAGGGCGTCCCCGGCCACCACCTGCAGCTCGCCCAGTGGGCGCACGTGGCCGCCGACCTGTCCCGCTACCAGGCCACCATCGGCATGGTCAGCGCCAACGCCGAAGGCTGGGCGCTGTACGCCGAACGCCTCATGGACGAACTCGGCTTCCTCACCGACCCCGAGCACCGCCTCGGCTACCTCGACGCCCAGATGATGCGTGCCGCCCGCGTCATCGTCGACATCGGCATGCACCTGGAACTGCCGATCCCCGCCGACGCCCCGTTCCACCCCGGCGAGACCTGGACCCCCGAACTCGCCGAGGAGTTCTTCGCCGCGCACAGCAGCCGCCCCGCCGACTTCGTGGAAAGCGAACTCACCCGCTACCTCACGATCCCCGCCCAGGCCATCGGCTACAAGCTCGGCGAACGCGCCTGGCTCCTCGGCCGCGAAAACGCCCGGGCCCGCCACGGCGACGCCTTCGACCTCAAGACCTGGCACATGGCAGCCCTCTCCCAGGGCTCCCTGGGCCTCGACGACCTGGTCGACGAACTCTCCGACCTCTGACCCGGGACCCACTTCTCAGACCGGCAACGGACCTCGGCCGCCGCGGGCATCCGCCCTGCCGCCCCCCGCGGCGGCCCGAGCGCGCGCGGCTCACAAGCCCTCCCCGAACGACCGCTCCAAAACCCTACGACAACACCCTCCGCCGAAAGTTCCGCAGCCCGATCGCCAGGAACAGCACGCAAAACCCCACCAACACCGGATAAATCACATACAGATGCATATGTGAAGCCTCCGTGAAAGCGGCCCGCATCCCCTCCGCCACATAAATCAGCGGGTTGGCCAGCACCAGCACCTGCAGCCAGTGGAAGCCCCCCACATGCACCGGCGACAGCCGCGTCCACTGGTAGTACGTCCCACCGAGGAACACCAACGGCAGCACCACGAACCCGAACATCAGCCCGATGTTCCGCGGCTCGAACGACGTCCCCAGCACCAGCCCCAGCGACGTCATCGCCACACACGCCAGCGGAACGATCGTCACCACGATCGGCCAGTGCACATGCAAGTCCGGCTCCACCCCCGGCGCATGCACCACCGCCGCAATCGGGAACACGATCGCCGCCGAGATGAGCGCCTGGCACGACCCCGACAGCACGCGCGCCACCGCCACCAGCCAGATCGGACACGGCGCCTGCACCCGGTCCTCGATCTCCCGCGTGTAGCCGAACTCCTGGGACATCTGGATCGCCACCGACTGGATGCCCTGGAACATGATCGAGATGGCCACCACCCCCGGCACCAGCACCGTGGCGAACCCCGACTCCCCGGGCGACGTCGAACTCCCGCCGATGCCCTGCCCGATGGTCGGAAACACGTAGAGGAAGACGAAAACCAGCAACAGCGGCTGCATCACCGTCCGCGCCGCGAACTCCACGAAATTCCGCCCCAGTACCGTCAGGTCACGCCGGATCAGCGCTCCCAACGCGGTCCACGACGCCGCGGCCGCCGACCGCGGCGGCCGAATCGGCAGCAACTCCTCCCCGCCCACCGCCGACGAGGCGGATACGGACGCGGACACACCCCGGGGCTCAGGCGCAGGCGCCGCCGCGGAAGAAGCCATCAGTCCCGCAACTCCTTCCCGGTCAGTCCGATGAACACCGTCTCCAACGTGGTCCCCGCCACCGACAGGTCCACGACGTCGAACCCGCCCCCTTCCGCCGCCCCCAGCACCCGCGGCAGCAGCCGGTCGGAACCCCCGTCCCCCACCTCCAGCTCGACCGTGCGCCCCGACACCCGGGCCCGCGTCGCGCCGGGAATCTCGCGCTTCAGGAGATCGCCCAGACCGGGCGCACCGTCCGCGACCCGGACCGTCACCACCGTGTCCGCCCCCGTTCCGCGCTTCAGCGCCTCCGGAGTGCCGAGCGCCAGGATGCGCCCGTGGTCGATGATCGCCACCCGGTCGCACAACCGGTCGGCTTCCTCCATGTTGTGCGTGGTCAGCAGGATCGTCTGACCGGCCCGGTTGAGATCGCCGAGCACCTCCCACAGCGCCAGCCGCCCCTGCGGATCGAGCCCGGCGGTCGGCTCGTCGAGGAACAGCACCGCCGGGCGGTGGAAGATCGCCCGCGCCACCAGCAGCCGCTGCGCCATCCCGCCGGACAACTCGTACACCGACGAGCGCGCCCACTTCGCGAGCCGGAACCGGTCGAGCAACTCGTCGGCGCGCCGCCGCGACGCGCGGCCCGACATGCCGAACAGCAGGCCGTGGAAGAACAGGTTGTCCCGCACGTTCAACGCTCGGTCCAGGGTGTTCTGCTGCGACACCACCGCGATGATCTGCTTGACCAGCGCGGGATGCGCGACCACGTCGACGCCGCCCACGAATGCCCGTCCCGCGGTCGGGATCACCCGCGTCGTGAGGATGCCGACCGTCGTGGTCTTACCGGCGCCGTTGGGGCCGAGCAGGCCGAAGATCTCGCCGCGCTGCACGTGCAGGTCCAGGCGGTCGACGGCGGCGAAGTCCGTCCGCCGGTAGACCTTGGTCAGCCCCTCGGCGCGGATCACCGCACCGCTCGCCTCGCCCGACGAGGCTGCGGCGGCTTCGTGACTGGTGCGTTCGGCCATGGGAAAACGTGCCTCTCCCACCACGATCCGCCTCGGACGGCCCCGCGACAAACGCGGTCGGCCGCGACGCCGCGCCGGACTGCCCCGCCATCCGAGATCGCTAGTATTTCACCGGCAAAGATAGTATAAAAGCGCCTCCGCTTGTTTCCCCGATCCCTCTCCCGCTCCGACCGGAGCCGGATCTCGTTTCGATCCGACTCCGATCCGCCCCACCGCGAACGCAGCCCGACGCCCCACGGCGACAAGGAGTGTGTACGGTGCCCCCTCGGATTCCCCGGAGAACGCTCGCGGCCCGGCTCGGCGCCGCCGCCGCGGTTCTGACCCTCGCCCTCACCGCCTGCGGCGGCTCGTCGGGCGGCAAGTCCGGCAAGCAGCCCGGCGACGGACTCACCAGCGCGACCGCCCGAACCGGCGGCTCGCTGACCGTCAACATCGTCACCGAATCGCGCGGCCTAGACCCCTTCACGGGCACGTTGTCCAGCGTCGCCGACTACTCGCGCCTCAACGCCCTCTACGACGTCCTGGTCTACGGCGACGCCAAGACCGGCCAGGTCAAGCCCCAGCTGGCCGAATCCCTGACTACTCCCGACGGCGGCCGCACCTGGAAACTCGTGGTCCGCGACGGCGTGAAGTTCTCCGACGGCACCGTGCTCGACGCCGCCGCGGTCAAGTTCACGTGGGACCGCATGGCCGACCCTGCCGCCCGCTCGCTGTACGGCAGTTCCCTCCGCGGCGTGACCACCCGGGTGGTCGACGCCCGGACCCTGGACATCAGCCTCGCGCAGGTCAACGCGCGCTTCGACCAGGTCGTCGCCGCGCACCTCGCCTACGTCGTCTCGCCGACGGCGTATCAGAAGGACCCGCAGGGCTTCGCCCGCAAACCGGTCGGCGCGGGGCCGTTCACGCTCAAGGAATGGGTGCAGGGCGACCACCAGACCTACGTCCGCAACCCCGGCTACTGGCAGCCCGGCAAGCCCTACCTCGACGAGGTCACCTTCCGGACCATCACCGACCAGCAGCAGTCCTTCAACAGCGTCTCCACCGGCGGCGCGGACATGGCGATCACCCTGGACGCGCGCAACGCCTCCGCGGCCAAGAACGCCGGGTTCGACGTCACCGAGATGGCGCTCAACGGCCCCGGCGGCGTGCTGTTCAACATGGCCAAGCCGCCGTTCGACGACCCCCGCGCCCGCAAGGCGCTCGCGCTGGCGCTCGACCCGGACGCGTTCACGAAGATGATGTACGACGGCCAAGTCGTCACGCCCAAGAGCCTGTTCGCGGCCACGTCCACGCAGATCGACCAAGCCGCCGTGCCGCCCCGCACCCAGGACAAGGCGCAGGCCGCCGACCTCGTCAGACAACTCGCCGCGGACGGCAAGACCCTCGACTTCACGCTGCTCATGCCGGCCAGCACCAACAGCTCCAAGACCGCCGAGTACCTGCAGCAGCAGTGGAACCTGATCCCCGGTATCTCCGCCCGCGTGTCCACCGTCGAAATCGGCGCGCTCACCGCCAAGGTCCTCGTCAACCGCGACTACCAGGCCGTCTACTACAACATCGCCACCCCCGGCGAACCCCTCCTGTGGAACACGCTGCACAGCGGCTCGCCCAACAACTGGCTCGGCTACAAGTCCCCCGCCGCCGACGCCGCCCTCGAAGCCAGCCGCGCAGCCACCACCCCCGAGGCCCTGAAAACGGCCTACACCAAGCTCGCCCAGGTCACCGCCGACGACGTCGTGATGATCCCGCTCCAGGAGTCCATCACCTTCACCTACGCCAAACCGAACCGCTTCGGCGGTCTGGAACTCACCACCGGCGGCGCCATCCTCATGGACCGCCTCGGCCACACCGGCAGTTGACCCGCACCCCGACACCGCCATCCTCAAGCCGCCCAACCACGCCCAACCCGAACACCCACCCACGGACGTTCCCCCGGCCGACATCCGGCCCCAGCGCCGGCGCCCGGGCAGCACCCGGCCTGCCGCCCAGGCCTCGGGCCCAACACCCGGCCTCCGGCCGACATCCGGGCCCCGGGCCACACCCCGCCCCCGACCCAGACCCGCGACTCAGCCCGCGCTCCCTCTCGGCCTTGGGCCCACTGACTCCTCTCCCTTGGCGCCCTGGCCTCATCCCCTCTTCTCAAAAAGCCGTCTCTCAAACGAACGGCCGGGCGGCCGGGGCGCGTCAGCGCCCCGGC